>JASEHO010000147.1 GCA_030018505.1 bacterium | reverse complement strand
CCTGTTATATCCCATTCAAGCTATCAGCAGACAGCAATGTTACTGTAGAGATCTATAACATCCTTGGACAGAAGGTCCGAACAATAGATGCAGGAGAAAGAAAAGCAGGCTCATACACAAAACAGGATAGAGCAATATTCTGGGATAGAAGGAATGATAGTGGACAAAAAGTCTCCTCTGGGTTATACTTTATAAAACTTTCTGCAGGAAGGTTTAGTTCTACAAAATCTCTGGTGATTAAGTAGGGTTATATAATTATATAAGGAGAGAATTTATGTTAAAAAAAGCAAGTTGGTTGTTAATAGGGCTGCCTTATCTTCTCTTTGCCCAAACCTCTAATCTCTTCAATTCTGGCTATGAAGAGTATTTCAGGAATAACTTAGATGGGGCAGAGAAGGCTTTTAAGAAGGCGATAGAGCAAGAAAGGGATGTAGCTCTTTATCACCTTTATTTGGGAAAGACCTACCACAGAAAAGCCGAAGAGGAGAAGGCAAAGAAGAGCCTTTTGGAGGCTGTAAGGCTTGACTCAAAAGAAAAAAGAGCGTATTTACTTTTGGGCGAGATATACTTTGCTGAGGAGAGCTTCAAAGAGGCTGAGGTTTATTACAAAAAGGCTGTTGGGCTTGAACCCTTCAGCTTTGATGGACATTTTAAGCTGGGACAGGTCTATCTTAAGTTTCAGGAACCAGATAAGGCTATCTATCACCTGATGAAGGCAGATGAGATAGAAAAGGGTGTGAGCTGGGTCTTCTTCTACTTAGGCCAGGCGTATCTCGGCAAAGAGGACAAGACCTCAGCCATAGGCGCTTTTAATCGGGCGATTATGCTTGAGTCAAACAACCCTCTCTTTTACTATTGGAGAGGTAATGGCTATTTTGCTTCTGCAGACTACAACAGCCCGAATGACAACGATTTTCACTCAGCGGATGACTACAGGATGTCCATAGAGTTTGGGCTCTCCACCCCAGCCTGCTACTTTATGTATGGAAATACCTTATTGAACCGTGGCTTCTATTACCTGAAAACAGAGAGACAGAATGAGGCTTTAAACTACTTTGAGACAAGTATAGTCAAGTATAAGAAGGTGTTCTCTCTTGATTCATCTGCTTCTAATGCTTATAATAACATCGGCCTGGCGTATTTCTATTTAGATAGAATGGAAGAAGCTGTTGCTTCTTACAAGAAGGCGATTGATCTTGAGCCAACCATTGCCTTTTTCCATGATAACTTAGGGGACGCTTACTACAAGAAATCCCTTTTTGACAAAGCTCTATCTGAGTGGAGCTTGGTCTATGAGCTTGACCCAAATTATGTAACAGATGGAGGTTACTTTCCCTTACCACAAAAGAGTATCAAGGAGAAGATTCGTGAAGCCAAAAGACGCTGTCAACAAGATTAGCCTCTTTCTGCTGTTATTCTCCTTTGCCGGTGGTCTGCTTTTTGGAAAAGAGCATAAGGAAAAGTTTGTTCTGGATTCCTTGAGCAACAGAGATAGGAAGCCCATCCTTACGCCGTTTCAGCCAGAAGAGAAAAAGATACCACCTAAGTTAGAAGCAGCACCCAAACCCGAAGTAATCGTAAGACCTAAACCCAAACCTAAACCTAAACAAGAGACTCCTCCAATAAAAACACCTGATGCGACAAGTACTTATGTGGCACCTCTACCTCCAGAACCTGAAATTTTTTTAGAGACTGAACAGTTAGAGAAAAAGAAGCCATACGCCATCATAGGATTGATTATGAGTGGCACGGTGAGTGCTATCCTTATCCTCCTGGTCATCATTCATATTATCAAGAAGGAGTCTTCTTATCAAAGGAGAAAGGTTCTTGGATATGCAAAGGAGAAGAACAGGATAGAGGAGGATGTGCGAAGCCTTCAGGAGACATCGCGTGGGCTTGAAAGAGAGATTGAGAAAAGGATACCGAGGGAGTTTGCTGATTCCATAAAATCTGGAAGGATGAGTACAGAGATTGCTGAGGTAATCTCTGCGGCTATTGAGCCAAGGACAAGAGAGATGGTTGTTGCTTATCAGGGGATAAAGAAGACTTTAACTGAGTTGGATAGAGAGGTAGAGCAGCTTCAGGCTATCAAGAATATAAGTTTTAAGGATTTGGCAAGGCAGGCAGCATCTGAATTTTGGAGACCACTTCAGAATGAGTTTAACAAAACAAGGCTCAGTTATGAGAAACTCTTCTCTGAGTTTGAGGAGAGAGAAGACGGAAGGCTATCTTCTCTTGATAAGAGGTATGGCAAGGTAGAAATGGCTTTGGCTGAGGTGAGCAGACGGCTTGTTGCCCTTGATTCTGTAGTAACATCAACCACCTCTTTTGCTGGAGAGCCTATCATTAGGACACCAAAGCCAGAGGCAGAGGAAGAGGAAAAAAGAGACCGCACCTCTATTAATAATTTATTGTATAAATTGGCAGACCAGGGCTTGACCATAGATGAGATTGCCCAGAAGACAAAGATTGGCAAGGGTGAGATAAAGCTTATCTTGGATGTTCGGGCAAAAAGGGAATAGTTTGTAGTCTGATCTCTTATGTCTGAAAATGATAGACAAAATTTGCATTGGTATCCTTTCTTTGGTCATAATATTGCTTATTCTGAGGATAAGAAAGGAGAAGAATCCAAATACAAAAGAGTTGGAGCTATTTTATGAAAAGGCAGGAAGGTTGATTGCTCAGTTCAATCAAACAGCAGAAAAGAATATTGGTCTCTTAGAGGAGAAGATAACAGAGGCAAGAGAGATACAGAAGGAGATAGAAGAGAGGCTTCCTCTTAAGGTCGCAGATAAAAGATACTCAAAAATCTTTCATTTGTCAGAGGCTGGCTTGACCTTATCAGAGATAGCAGAGAGGGTAAAGATAAGCCAACACGAGGTAGAGCTTATATTAAAACAAGGAAGCTTATAGTTATTTATGGCGACGTAGCCAAGTGGTAAGGCAGAGGTCTGCAAAACCTTTATTCAGCGGTTCAAATCCGCTCGTCGCCTCTTATGAAGTAATGAGTTATGAGTGCATAGTGTTTAGTTAAAAGGATATAAATTACCTTGTCCTATTCACTATTCACTCTTCACTATAAACTATACACTATTCACTCCTATAGGCGCGTAGCTCAGTGGTAGAGCACTTGCTCGACACGCAAGGGGTCAGCGGTTCAAGCCCGCTCGTGCCTATTTTTTTTAACACTTCACTTCTCTATTCTCACTTATAACTTTTTAGCCACTAACAAATTATTATATAGTTTTTCTGTAACTATTTACCCATCTGAAGTGAAACAACAACCATGTAAATGGAATTCA
>JASEHO010000146.1 GCA_030018505.1 bacterium | reverse complement strand
CTCCCTTAGCCTTGACATCCTGTACCTTTCAGAAGCCCATAACTGAGGGATTACTTAACACTTAAAAAAGAGGTTGTCAAAAGTAGAAATTTATTATTATACTTTGTTTTATGGACATTCTTTCTGCAACAATATTCTCTCCGCTTGTTGGAGTTCTTTTACTTCTTCTCCTGCCAGGAAACAAGACATTTCTTCTCAGGGCTGTAAGCCTTATAGCCTCTCTTTTGCCTTTAGCTGGCAGCATCTTTCTGTTATCTTTCTTTGACCAAAAAAACCCTAATTTTCAGTTTACCGAAAACCTCCCGTGGATCTCCTCCTTCAATATAAACTACCACATAGGGCTTGATGGAATAAGCCTGCCTCTATTTCTGCTAACAACAGTGCTTACGCTCTTAAGTATTATCATCTCTTTTAATATAGAAAAGAGGCTAAAAGAGTATTTCATCTCCTTCCTTATTCTTGAGACAGGTCTTCTTGGGGTCTTTTCCAGCCTTGACCTATTTCTGTTTTATATCTTCTGGGAGCTTGTTCTAATTCCGATGTTTCTCATCATCGGTATTTGGGGTGGTCCTAATAAAGTCTATGCCTCTTTCAAGTTTATCCTTTATACAGCCATAGGCTCTGTCCTTATGCTCATCGGCATTATTTGGACATTTATACTCACTCATACATTTGATATTGTCCAACTATCAGCCTGCCAGGAGATACCCCTTAATGTAGCCAAATGGATCTGGCTTCTTTTCTTTGTTGGATTTGCGGTTAAGGTGCCTATCTTCCCATTCCATACCTGGCTTCCTGATGCCCATACTGAAGCTCCAACTGCCGGTTCAGTCATCTTAGCTGGAATCTTGCTTAAGATGGGAACTTATGGCTTATTGCGGGTGAACTTCTCTATCTTTCCAGAGACAACGATGGACAACTCCCTTTTCCTTGCCATTTTAGGACTGGTCAACATTCTTTATGGCGCTCTGACTGCTATGGCTCAGAAAGACCTAAAGAAGATGATTGCCTATTCATCCGTCTCTCATATGGGCTTTGTCTTGCTTGGTCTTTCTGCCTTGAATGTCATAGGCATAAATGGCGCTGTCTTTCAAATGATAGGCCATGGGATTATCACTGGCAGTCTGTTTATGTTGGTTGGCGTAATCTATGACCGTGCCCATCATCGCCAGATAAGCGGGTTTGGTGGAATAGCTAATGTTGTTCCAAATTATACAGCAGTTATGGGCATAAGCGCTCTTGCCTCAATTGGGCTTCCTGGTTTAGCTGGGTTTGTTGGTGAGCTTCTCTGCTTCCTCGGTGCATTCAGTAGTTTTTCAAAGATAACTGCTGCTGCTTGTTTTGGCATACTGATAGGCGCTATTTACACCCTGAATATGTATAAAGATGTCTTCTTTGGCCACTTGAACGAAAAGTATGCTGGCCTCTCTGACCTTTCTATCCGTGAATGGATAGCTCTTATCCCGCTGATGGTCTTTATTCTTTTATTTGGTCTTTGGCCACAATTGATATTAAACATAACTGACCCAGCAGTTCAAGTGTTTCTCAAGTTTTTCTAATTTTATTTCTCCTATGAAACTCACAGAATATTTTCTTCCTACCCTAATCTCTGACCCAAAAGAAGCTGATACTATTTCGCATAAGTTAATGCAGAGGGCAGGGCTTATAGACAAGACCTCTTCTGGCATCTACTCCTTCCTTCCTATCGGGCTTTCTGTCCTGCGTAATGTAGAAAGCATTGTCAAAGAAGAGATGAATAGGATTGGCGCAATGGAGCTTCTTATGCCAACACTCACCCCTTCTTCTCTATGGAAAGAGACAGGAAGATGGACAGAATATGGGGATGATATGTTCAGGGTGAAGGATAGAAAAGGATCAGAGTTTGGTCTTTCTCCAACCCACGAGGAGATAATCTGTGACATTGTTAGGGGAAGGGTAAGGTCATACAAGAAGCTTCCTTTGGCTTTCTATCAGATTCAGACAAAGTTTAGGGATGAGCCAAGACCAAGGGCAGGAATAATAAGGGGAAGGGAATTCTTGATGAAGGATGCCTATTCCTTTCATGCAACAGAGGAAGATGCTGAAAGAGCCTACAAAAGATTCTTTGATGCCTACTGCAGGATATTTGATAGATGTGGTTTTTCATATATTATCGTTGAGGCAGAAACTGGGCTTATTGGAGGCAGTTTTTCCCATGAATTTATAGCCCTTTCTGATAGTGGAGAGGATACTGTCTTTGTCTGTCCAAAATGTGGCTACTCTGCCAGCTTAGATAGGGCAGAGATAGGAATAAGAGACTTAGAGCCAGCTTCTGATGGAGAGCCAAAAGAGGTTTATACCCCAGGTCTTACAAGCGTCCAGGATGTTGCCAAATTCTTAAAAGCCGACCCAGTCCAGTTGATAAAGACCTTGATTTACAAGGCAGATTCAGAATTTGTAGCCGCAGTCATCTTAGGCACAGATGAATTGGCAGAAAAGAAGCTCAAGAAGGTTTTGGGATGTAAAGAGCTTAAACTGGCAAAAAAGGAGGCGATAGTAGAGGCTACTGGTACTCCTGTTGGCTTTTCTGGTCCAATAGGGCTAAAGCTAAAAATGATTGCTGATAACTCAATTAAGGGAAGAAAAAACTTGGTTGTTGGTGGAAATAAGATGGATACCCATATTACCGGTGTATCCTCTGGAAGGGATTTTGAGCCAGACCTTTTTGCTGATATAAAGATAGCTAAGAATAATGACCCTTGCAAAAAGTGTGAGGGAAGATTAGAGGAAAAAAGAGGCATAGAGCTTGGCCATACCTTTAAGCTGGGGACAAAGTATAGTCAAGCGATGAACCTTGTCTTTTTGGATGAAGAAGGCAAAGAGCATTTTATCATTATGGGGTGTTATGGGATTGGCGTCTCAAGGATAGTGGCTACAATCATTGAGCAGAACTGCGATGAGCGTGGCATCATTTGGCCTAAAGCCTTAGCCCCTTTTGATGCAATTCTTATCAACATAAACCCAGAAGATTTTGGACTTACTAACCTTTCTGATGAAATTTATTCTGTTTTGGAAAAAGAAGGAATAAAGGTTCTTTATGACGATCGGATAGAAAGCCCAGGAAAGAAGTTTGCTGATGCTGATCTGATTGGAATCCCCTGGCAGATAATTGTTGGTAAGAAGGCTACAAAGGAGAATATAGAGCTGTGTGAAAGAAAGACGAAGAATAAGGAGTTCGTAAAATTGGATGAGTTGATAGGAAGGATTAGCCGAGAATAAATTAGAGGTAACCGTTCAGGTAGTGTCCGAAAGGATAATAAGAAATTTCACTAGCAAATT
>JASEHO010000145.1 GCA_030018505.1 bacterium | reverse complement strand
AGATGGAGCATATAAAGAGTTTGTATCAACCGTTACATTTTTTGCACCAAAGCCTTTAATTTAGATACACCTCTGTGGATAGCTAAACACATACTAAGAATTAAATACACTACTAAAATTATAAAAAATAGAAGTAACACTTTAGCCATTATGAAGCTACAAAACTTTCAAAGCGTATTTGAACCACAAAGAAGATCAAAGGAGAAAGAATCTTAATTTCAAATATCTTTGTACCCTTCTCTGGTCTTTGTGTAATAAAAAATTTCATTCTCGGTAAATAGTTACCTTAATTCAATATCCAAACTCCCTCAATAGTCCCTCGTTCTTCCTCCAGTTCTTCTTTGTCTTTATATAAAGTTCAAGATAGAGGGGTCTTCCTCTTGTTCTCTCCAACTCTTTTCTGGCCGCCTCTCCCAATCTTCGTAAACCTCTGCCGTCTTCGCCTATAAGTATTGCTTTCTGGGAATCCCTTTCAATATAGATTATTGCCCTAATGTAATCTTTGCCTTTCGCTCTCTCTTTGAACTCCTCAACCTGGACAGTAGCTGAATATGGCACTTCATCCCTGTATAAGAAATATATCTTCTCCATTATCAACTCTTCAACAAAGAACCTCTCTGTCTGTATAGAAACAATGTCATCCTCATAGAAGAATGATTGCTCAGGAAGTTTCTGGCAAATATCCTCTAATAAAATATCACATCCATAGCCTTTTTTGGAAGATATAGGGATAATCTCGGTGAGGTTATAGGTCTTTTGATAGCCATCAATCAATGGAAGCAAGCTCAGTTTATCAACAAGGTCTATCTTGTTAATGATAACTATTGCCTCTTTGTTGCTTTCTTTAAGTTGGACAGGCATCGCCTCTACCTCATAAGGCTCCACTATCCAAAGAATAAGGTCAGCATCCCTTAGAGTCTCTGAGGTAGAATTTAGCATCATCTCATCTAACCTATCTTTTGGCTTGGTCATCAGACCGGGTGTGTCCAGAAATATAGCCTGAAGATTTTCTCCATTTAATATGCCGAGAATCTTATGCCTTGTGGTCTGAGACTTTGGTGTGACTGCTGAAAGCTTTTCTCCAATAAGCTTGTTCAAGAGGGTTGATTTGCCGACATTAGGCCTGCCAACAATAGCTATAAAACCTGCTTTATTTGGCGAAGATTTGTCCATTTATATTTTACAATTATTTTTTAACTGTTTTGAATGGTTACAAGCCTACTTATGCTATTTGACATTTTTGGTTGTATCTTTAGGTAGCCAATAAAGAGGGTCAATCGGTGTACCGTGGATATATAACCCAAAGTGAAGATGAGAGGCTGTAACCCGGCCAGTTGCCCCAACCCTTGCGATTATTTGATTCTTTCTTACTAACTCACCTTCCTCTACTAAAATTTCAGATAGGTGAAAATAGGCTGAAACAAACCCCTGACCATGGTCGATGACTAATACCTTTCCTTCTAAATCAAATCTACCTATGAGAACAACCTGTCCGTTATTAGAGCAAAAGATAGGTGTACCTGTTTTTCCAATAATATCAATCCCCTGGTGGATACCAAGATAGGTGCCATTCTGGTCAAACCTCCTCTCCCCAAACCTTCCAGATATCCTTCCTATTAGTGGCCAGACAAAATCTTCTGTCCAAAGCTGGGTAGGCGTCTCTGTCCGTAAGGCATCTGCCAGCCTTTTTACATAAATACTCCTTTTTTCCCTATTGCTCTCTTCATACTTTGGAAGGAATGTTCCCTGCACCTCTTCTATTTTGAGAGAGCAGGTCTTTGCCTTAAACTTTGCCCCAAACCCGATGAATGTTCTCAAGGTGTTGGCATTAAGCCAATAGAGTGGATAGGGGCTATCATTAAGCCAGCAGATGTAATTTCCGCTCTTTTCTATTCCCTTTACCTTTACCTCAAGCGATTCTCCGAGTTTGAGAACCTTCTTTGAGAGTTCAACCTCAATCCCCTGGCTTATCCCTGAAAGTAAAAGTAGAATTAAGGGTATAGTTAGTCGCATAATTAAAAGTATAGTTCTTTCTCTGTAATATTTCAATCACTAATGTGCTTTAGTAAAAAAGAATTGACAATTTGGGCTTTTAGAATTTATAGTTTGAGGTAAGATGGAGTTTTCTGACCGTTCACTTTTAGATATATTCAGGATGGGTGGGTTGGCGATGTGGCCTCTGCTTATCTCGTCATTTCTTTTGGTTGCAATTATCTGGAACAGATGGGCGAGTCTATGCTTTAAGACAAGAAGGCTGAGGGAAGAAGGAGATGAGTTTGCCTTCAGAATAGAGGATATAGTGCTAAAGGGAGGAGTGAGAGAGGCAATTACTATCTGTGAGGTGACTAACTCACCACTTTCTAGAATCTTTAAGCAGGGCTTGCTAAAACACGATAGAAGCAAGGAGGAGTTCTTAAAAGCTATAGAGGTAGCCATTGCTCAAGAACTCAGGGGCTTTAAGAGACACTTCTGGGGTTTGGCAACCATAGGGAATACCGCTCCATTTATTGGGCTCTTTGGAACTGTTGTGGGGATTATGAGGGCTTTCTCTGATATTTCTGCCTCTGGCTCATCAGGGCTTAATATAGTGGCTATAGGTATATCAGAGGCCCTTGTGGCTACAGCTACAGGTCTGGTTATTGCCGTTTGTGCTGTTGTTGCTTATAACTACTTTCAGACTAAAGCCTTTGATTTAATTGAAGATCTCCGCACATATTCCTTGAGACTTATTGACCTTATAGGAGATAGAAAGGGATGGTGAGCCATCAGGAAGATCATATCTGGCAAATAAATATTACTCCACTTACAGATGTTTTTCTCGTTCTTCTAATCATCTTTATGGTCGCTACGCCATTTCTGGTGCAAGAGGCAGTAAAGGTTCACCTTCCCTCATCAGCTATGGGAAAATCTGAGCCTAAAGCCATTGTGGTTACGCTTGACAGAGGAAACAGGGTCTATGTTGATGGAGAAGAGGTGAAGATCTCTCTGCTCTCTAATCTCTTAAAAAATAGGTTGACAGAGGAAGAAAATCTGGTAATTCTGAGGGGCGACAAAATGGTCTCTTTGGGAGATGCAATAAAGGTGATGGATATTATAAAGAGAGCAGGGGCAGAAAGGGTGGCTATTGCAGTGGAGCAACCAACAGGCAAATAAAAAGTCAGGAAAGGATTCAAGGAATCAAGGGGTCGAGGGATCAAGTGAAGGCTAAGATATTAAATCCTGTCCCCACTTGAACACTCGACTCCTTTTATCAACCAAGTTTGTGCGTAACCCCTCAGTTATCAGTTGAAAAATGTGTTTAAGGAGAAGGGGAAAGGGAG
>JASEHO010000144.1 GCA_030018505.1 bacterium | reverse complement strand
ACCTGAGATTACCGGTACTCCTACTCCTGTAATTGTAGAGGCTGGCTCTATTACCTCTGGTATAAATTTTGCACTTAATGTAATAGTGCCTCCATTACTAAGAATTCCTATGCCTATTGGTGCAATTACTGTTGATGGAATTGGGACAGACTGGACACAAGCAAATATACAACCCGCAGGAACTGATACGCAAGGGGATAATATCGGTCCTGGGACTTCTACTAAACTTTTAGGCTCAGACCTTAAGGCAGTCTATATTGCTATGGATAATAAGAATCTATACCTCAGGATGGATTTATATGGTACAGCTAATACTATGTTTCAAGGTAATTATAATGATGCAGATAGAGCTGGTAAATATGGCTTTCGGATAATGACTAATGCAATTGGTACTCCCACTAATATTGAGCTTTCAATAGTCTCTCGCTCAGATACCGGTAACCAATGGACAATTTGGGCATGGGATAAGGAAAATAGACAATCTATACCTGAATTACAAAATAATGGTACAGTAGCTATTCAAGATGGAGTAATAGAATTAGCCTTGCCATTGAACATACTTCATCATCCATCAGAATTTACCATTCGACCAGCAATTTATTATCATTATAAATATGGCTTTAAGGGATATCTGGATAGAATGCAAGGATTTATTGCATATCTACCACCTCCTGGCACCATCACCCTGATAGCCCCAGAAACTTTGACCGCTGGTGGAACTGCTACTATACAAGGCTATGTGGTAGATAGCTATGGTAATGCAGCCCTTGCTACTACTGTTTATTGGACAAGTTCAGGTGGAACCTTATCACCTGCTACCTCAACTACTCAAAATGGCACAGCCACTGCTACCTTTACATCCACAAACATAGGGACATATATCATAACAGGCACAGTAACAGATACAATCGCAGCAACAAAAACCATAACAGTTTATATAAATACTGAAGCAGGAACAGTAACATTTAAGACACCAGAAGTACAAATAGAATTTGGCTCAGGAACATTAGGAACAGCAAATGTTACGGTTTCTATCTCAACATCTACATCACCACCAAATAATCTTCCTTCTGGAATTAACTTTGCAGGAGTAGTCTATAACATAGAGCTAAAGGATGAAAATGGAAACCCTGTAGGAACACAAGTAGGACAAATGGGAACTGTCGCTCTTTATCTCTCATATCTTGATAATAATCCAGATGATGGAATAGTGGATGGCACGAGCATAGCAGAAAACAACCTCATAGTTTTCCACTGGGATAATGGAACATGGACACCACTATCCACTAATGTTAATGGCACAGAGAATTTTGTATGGGCTTATGTTCCTCATTTTTCCACATTCACCCTGGGAGGGACACCAACCCTTACCCAGTTTACTCCTAAAAACGATGATGCTTATGCCTATCCTAATCCATATAAGAAAGGTGATGCTAAGTTTGGTGGAGACATAATCTGGTTCAAGAATGTAAGCTCTCAAGCTACCATTAAGGTCTATACCATAGCCGGTGAGCTTGTAGATGAGATAAAGGTGACAGCCAATCCTCAAAGTTGGAAGATCTCTGACAAGAAGATCGCCTCAGGTGTCTATATCTACACCGTAACAGGCGGAGGCGGAGGAAAGTCAGTTGGCAAGATTGGAATTGTAAAGTAAACTGATGAAATTTGGAAAGGAGACGAAAAGATACACGGCAGACATCCTCACAAAGATTGCTGAATATCTACTTTCTATTGTAATATTGGGAAGTATTATTAGTGGACATTTTTATCCACAACTTCTCTTTGCAAGTTTTGTATCGTTTTTATTGTTGGTAGTTATTGCTATAATGCTTGTGGCATCTACAGAAGATTAAAGGAGAGAAATTATGGAAAGCATAATAATAGGAATGGGTATGTTGGTTGTGTTTGGAGCTATAATGTTAGGGATAGCCATATACTCTGACCATAAAAAGAAGGTTCAAAAGGCATCTACACCGTAACAGGCGGAGGCGGCGGGAAGTCCAAAGGGTAAGATTGGAATCGTGAAGTAGGGCGATGAAACATTACAATAGACGCAAAGAGATAGGCAAAATGCTCGTTGATGTAGTAAAATACATAATCACTTGCAGTAATTGGAAGTTTGCTTACCGAAAGGTTGACCGTTAATATGGCTTTATGGGGAGTAATAACAAGCCTGGGATTTTTAATCCTTGCTTTTTTCACCATACCACCAGATAAAGAGGAGGAGTAGGATGCATCCATTTTATGTAGTTTTAATCGGGGTAGGAGTAATTGCAGTAACCATGCTTGTTCTCATAAAGATACTGGAACATTATGAGAAAAAGCATCAAAAGTCCCTGAGCAAATGAAGTAGATATCGCATCAGGGGTTTATATATACACCGTAACAGGAGGCAGTGGAGGAAAGTCAGTTGGTAAGATTGGAATAGTAAAATAGGGAGTAGAGATTAGGGAATAGTTGTATAAGAAAGGGGTAAAATATTATGGAAGGATTAAAAATAGCAAGGTGTTATCTTTCGCCTGAACTTTCTCCGCTTCATATCCTTTTTACAAAAGAAGACGGTGTAGTCGTAAGTCGGTGTTTGGATTTTAGTATTTCAAGCCATGGTAAAGACCTTGAAGAGGCGAAGGAAGCCATAGGTGAGGCAATAACAGAATATATCGAACACGCCTTTGAGAATGATGGACAGGATAAGTTGCTTGATCCGGATTTAGAGATATATTGGAATTTGTATCGAAACCTGGAACTCAAGTCAGAAGCAGAAGGTTTCCGAAAAAACTTAGAAAAGGTGAAAAAGGGTCTTTGCAAAAAGGAATTGGTATATGCCTAAACCCAAAGAACTTCATAGGGTGATAAGCATACTTTCTAAACATGGGATACAATTTACTTATTCAAAGAGAGGCCGACATAAAGGAAAGTTTTATCGCGACAAGTTATCATTTCCAGTAAAGGCACACGGTAAAAAGACAGAACTTCTCTCTTATGCGCTGAATGGATTGATCAAAAAATTCGATTTGCCAAAAGATGTATTCAATTGATATTTTTTAGTGAAACAAAAAAATATATGGAGGTAAAGATGAAGAAATTGACAGTAGTATTGGTTATGGGAATGGTCTTGGGTGCAGGAGCATATGCAAGTGAGAAAGGAGAAAAATCTGCGGCATTCTTGAAGATGGGTGCAGGTGCAAGAGCCAGTGGTATGGCTGGGGCATACTGTGCTATTGCCGATGACAGCAGTGCCTGTTACTGGAATCCAGCCGGTCTTGTCCAACTTAGCCAGAAAGAAGGCTCGTTTATGTATCATCAGCCAATGACTGAGGTAAAGGGCTTGTCTTATTCCAATATAAACCTGGCCGTCCCCTTTGGCAATCA
>JASEHO010000143.1 GCA_030018505.1 bacterium | reverse complement strand
GGACGCAACCCTTTTTTATTTATCTTACCGTTCTACCCTTCCTCTGCTCTTGGTCTAAATCGTAACAGGCGATCCAAACTACTTTCTATGTAAACAACAAAAGTTTCGTCACCACACGGCAGAAGACCTTTCTCTTTTCCTAATAAAGAATAGAATTAAATTCGTTATTGACAGAAAATTTTCTGTCTTATTGGGCATAGTTTATTTAGAAAGGCTGATTTATTTGGGTATATATAAACTTTCCCCTCTTTCTTCTATGAAAAGACAAAGAAAACCTATGGGCTTCATCGCGCACAAAACTGAGGATTAAAAGAGAGGGTGCAGAAGAGATAAGGATTGGTTCTTTTTTGTGCAACAAGAAGCATCTATCAGGAGACTTGGCCATAGAGACAAGAGGAATATCAGCTAATCCAAGCTCCATCAAGGTTCTATAAGCTATATTCAGATGTCCAGCCCCACCATCTATGACAATAAGGTCAGGAAAGCGAGAAACTTCTTTCTTTAATCTGGAATACCTTCTCTTAATAACCTCTTTTATCATTCCATAGTCATCAGGGGTATCTGTCTTTATCTTAAAGACACGGTAAAGCTCCTTGTTTGGAACGCCATTTTCAAAGACAACGATAGCGCCATAAGCATCTTTTCCTCCTATATTAGATATATCTATTCCCTCAATAATTTTAGGCTCTCTTGGTAGAGAAAGCGTATCTTGAATGGATGCCGTTGCCTCTCCTCGCCTAACAAGAAGTTCTTTGGCATTCCTTTTACAAAGACCAAGAAGCTCTCTCTTTTTTCCCCTCTTTGGCACAAAGATCTTCACCTTCTTTTTCTTTTTTTCAGAAAGCCACAAGGAGAGAAGCTCTTTATCCTCAATCTCTTCATTTATGATTATCTCCTTTGGGATATGAGGGATAGAGAGGTAATACTGCTCAATAAACCCTGAGAGGAGATTCTCTTTATTCTCAAAGAAGAATGGATACTCGCCAATAAGCCTTCCAGCACGAATGGAAAGCAATAGCAGACAAACCCTGTATCTTTCGGAAAAGGAGGCAATGATATCTACATCTATTGGTTGCAGAAAATAGACCTTTTGCTTGGAGTCTAAAAACCTGATAGCCTTTATTCTATCCCTTAATTTTGCAGACTCTTCAAAGTTTAGCCTTTTGGCTTCATTCTTCATTTTTACCTCAAGCCTTTTTGCCATCTGGCTATGTCTATAGGATAAAAATGAAAGCGCATCCTTTACAGCCTTCTGATACTCTTTTTCTGTAATCTTTCCAATGCAAGGGGCTAAACACTGGTTGATATGGAACGCTAAACAAGGTTTCTTCTGTCTCCTCCATCCTTCATCCATCTGTGCTCCTTCTTCCTCCTCTCCTTGTTTTTCACTTTTCACTTTTAACTTTTCACTTGTGTCTTTGCGCTCCTCCTCCTCTCTCTCCTTGTTCCTGACTCCAGACTCCAGTCTCCTGTCTCCTGTATCCTGTATCTTGTTCTTGCAGCCTCTTATCTTGAACAGTTCCTTCGTAATCCTGATGGTTTTCTTCATAACTATATTTGGATATGGTCCAAAATACCACCCATCATTCTCTATCTTACGAGAAAAGCTTAGGGCTGGAAACTGCTCTTTGGTCAGTTTGATGAAGGGATAGGCTTTGCTATCCTTCAGCGAGACATTAAACTTTGGTTTATACTCCTTTATTAGATTTGCCTCAAGGATTAAAGCCTCTATCTCTGAGTCAGTTATAAGCCACTCTACATTATCAGCCTCTTTAAGAAGCAAAGCCTGTTTTTCTGTTTTTGGTTCTTTATAAGAAGAAAGCCTTTTCTTCAGTGACCTTGCTTTCCCAATATAAAGGATCTTGTCCTTGCTCTTGAAGAGATAAACCCCACTTTCAGACGGTGCCTTTTCAATAGGGATAACAAGCATCTTTCCACTATACACTATACACCAAACAAATACAACAATTTCCTCCTGCAACAAATAACGTAATAATTATTGACAAAAAAAGGGTTGGAGGGTATAATAAAACTATGAAGAAAAGAAAGGGCTTTACTTTGGTAGAGATAATGGTGGTGGTGATGATCATTGGAATTCTTCTGGCAATAATGATTCCGAGGGTAAATATGGTGATGGATAGAGGCAGAGAAAAGGCTACACACAAGAATCTTCAGGCCATTCAGGCGGCAGTAAATGCTTACTGCGTTCGTGATACAGAGGATGTATATCCAACATCAGATGCTAATTTTAAAGCAATCCTCTCTGAATATTTTGAAGAAGTGCCATATGCTTTATTGAAAAGGAATGCGGTGAATCCTAATGAAAACAAGGTGGTAGTAGCTGCTTCAACTGCAAATATTGATAATAGTGGCGGATGGGTTCTGGTAATTGGCACAACCTCCGACCAATGTGGAAGGGTCTTTATAAATTCTCAAGAAAAGGATACTTTTCATATTTACTATAGCACCTATTCACCCTGGTAATTTTTTCTTTTCGACAAAAAATCTTGCCTTCTCGAAAGCCGCTTTTTAGATGGCGTGAAAATTCTGAAGCGAAATGAGTTTGAAAAATGTTTTTGCAAGAAAAAAAAGCGTCTTTATCCCATATATCACTTGTGGCGACCCATCCCTTGAAAAGACAGAAGAACTTATAACCACAATAGAGTCTGCTGGTGCTGATATTATAGAGTTGGGTGTGCCATTCTCAGACCCTATCGCTGATGGCCCAATAATTCAAGCCGCTTACAATCGGGCATTAAAGCAGGAAGTGAGTTTAGAAAGGGTGATTAAAATAGTAGAGAAACAGAGGAAGAAAGTAAAAATTCCTATTATCCTCCTTTCCTACTACAATCCCATCTATAAGTATGGAATAGAAAGGTTTGTCTCCTCGGCAAAAGATATAGGGATCTCCGCTGTAGTTATTCCTGATCTTCCACCTGAAGAAGCAAGAGAGATTATGGTTCATTCTGAGAAGAAGGATTTTTCTATCATCTTCTTTCTTGCACCCACATCAACTGATAAAAGAATAAAATTTATAGGCTCACAACCTGCTCCATTCATTTATTATGTCTCTATAACCGGCATAACAGGGGTAAGAGACTCTCTTTCATCTCATCTCAAAGAGAGATTACAGAGGATAAAGGCACTCTGCAAAAAGCCTGTAGCTGTTGGTTTTGGCATATCTAACCCTTCTCAAGCAGAGGAGGTGGCAAAGATAGCCGATGGGGTGATTGTTGGCTCTGCTATTGTAGATATTATAGGAAAGAACTTATCTAATCCAACAAAGCCTGTCTTTGATCTTGTAAGCTCCATTGCCTCTTGTGTGCATAGAGTAAAATGTAGCACTAAAGTTAGACTAAAATGAACTCAAAAACTTTCTCCTCTCAAACCTCTCTTCTCTAAGGTGGTCGGGTTTGTCAAGACCATTTTTACTCTTTTTTTAGATGCATTGGGTTACCCTTT
>JASEHO010000142.1:1202-3474 GCA_030018505.1 bacterium | reverse complement strand
CAATGAATTCTATTGCTTGGTTGTTGCTTCACTTTTAGATGGGTAAATAGTTACATCCTTTTTAATACCTAAAATACTCCTTTGGAGTATTTTCAATAATATACTTGATTGCCTCCTTCATGCATACCCTTACAGCCTTTTCCATCGGTGTTTTGCTGTACTTTGAAAGCCCTCCTCCAAGTGGCACAGAGCCAAATACACCAGCTAATCCTCCTAAGCTGACCTCTTTTGCCTCACCCTCAACGCGGGTAGCAGCCAGAACCTCTGATGTAGAGGCATCAATGATGCGAATATCCATAGCCATACTTGATCTTTTAATTCCACCTTTTAGACCTGCCAATATCTTTGCCTGTGGGATAAGACCCCCTAATCCTGCCTCAGTCTTTTCAGCCTCAGGCTCCCAACCTGTAATTGCCGCCACAACTAAGATATCAGCCCCTTTTACATTGCCTTTCTGGGCACCCTCACCCTTTCCCATATATCCAGATTCACCGAGGGCTATCTCATCTTTTACCGCAGAAAACTCCTGCCTTTCTACCACTCTAAACCTTCTTGATTGGACAAGAAGCGTTGTCAACATATCCTGAAGACCCTCGGTTACGCCTGCTTCTTTTTTATCAGCCTTCCAGGAAAATTTACTTACAGTTGCCTTTGCCCTTGGACCTGTGTAATCAGGAAGCTCTGCTTCCATAGACCTGTCAACTGTAGCCTTTGGCTCTGTTGACATAGCCGCACACCCAGCCAATAAGTAAGTGACCCCCAAACATAAACCCCAGCCTAACAATCTCACTTGGGCACCTCCTTAAAAGAGACCTGCGTCCTTCCATCTTTTAGGGTTTTTCTGACCATAGTATCTGCCTCAGCAATCTTCATCTTATAGACATATGCCATCTCTGTAGCAATGGCATTACAAGCATTCTCAAAAAGCCTCTTTTCCTCAATAGATAAGGTCTTTTCTTTGCTTCTAAACGAAAGGTTGCAGGCTACCTCTGCCACCTTATAGATAGACCCCTCCTTCATTTTCAAAAGGTTTTCTGCATATGGAGATTTCCAATTAACTACTGTTTTATCTTCCTCTCCTTTTAATATAGTTATGACCTTTTCAAACTCATCTTTCTCTGTAATCTTCCTCAGACCTATCTTCTCTGTCAACTCAACTGGAACCATAATCTTCATACTTCCAGTTGACAGCCTGATTACATAATATTTATGGGTCTCACCCAAGACATTATGCTCCTCAATTACCTCAATAATACCCGCCCCTTGAAGGGGATGGACTACAGGGGTTCCTTCCTTAAACATCTTGATAAGATTATATCACTTTAATAAGAAGTAGTCAAGGAATTTATATATTTTTGGGTAACTATTTACCTAACTTCCGTAAAAACACTGAAAGACTCGAGTTCACGGAGAATTTCACTAGCAAATTTATCAGGCTCTTCACGGAATTTAGTGCAAACAATTAATCTCTTGAAAGTGTTGCATCTCATAGGGTATTATAACCCTCTAAATCCATCTCAAGAAAGGAGGGTTACCCAGAGATGCAACAAGAAGATTATATTACAAAACTATTAGGATTTCAAGGATTTTCTGTAATGTATCTGGTTTAGGGGGACCTGAAAGGATTTGGATACATGCATAGCTATTTGGCTCTTGATATTGCTACGAAAACCATTGATAGCATCAAGGGTATTGCCTATACGATCGTCATTAAGCAAAGATGGGTTTATGCCATATACCTCTTTGATACCAGCATGCATGGCCCATTCGCCTACCCTATAAAGAGGTTGAGGAGATAGGAGGCGATTGGCAATAAGTATCTCAATAGTCTTACCATGACTTAATAGTTGCTGTTCATCAGCAGGAGATATACAATCAATGATTTCGGCAATCTTCATCTTTTTAAGTAATGGCTTAAGAAGAACCAATGATTTGGAGAAGTATTTGATTTTATCTTCTGGAATATGCTCCATATTATATACTCAACTTTGGCAAAAATTTAAGTTTAGGTATTCAAATATCATCTCCTTGGACATATTTTCCTCTTTAACCACATAAATGACCCGCAATCCTTTCTATGATAGAACGAAATGCCATTTCAAATGCTCTCCGACACATTTCGCCTCTTGTCAGCAGACGACCTTCAAGCCCTAATTTAGTGATAGCATAAGCACGCATCAACTCAAGCATTACAGCTGATGTAAAAACCAAGCACCAATGACTTTTGATACCTTTTAGCCCACGTATCTGGTAATCCGAAAAGCCCAAGATG
>JASEHO010000142.1:0-1192 GCA_030018505.1 bacterium | reverse complement strand
TTTGCTAGTGATCTTCTGTGCCCTCTGGTTAATCTTTACTTCAGGTGGCTAAAGTATTACATCCTTTTTAGCCTTCTCCTGTGTATAATTTATTGCCCGTATTGGGTAAGGAATAACTATGCCTTCCTTTTTGTAGCGCTCATGCAGTCTTTTAACAAATTCATGCTTTATTAGATATTGGTCAACAAATTCTTTTGCCCTTAGGATTACTGTAAAGTTGATGCTGAAGTCATCAAAGGTATGATAGCGGATAAATGGCTGAAAATTTGGGACTCCGCCTGTAACCTCGTTCATTATCTCCTGGGCTACTTCGCAAGTAATCTTTTCAACCTTAACTAAGTCGCTCTCATAATGGACTCCCAAATTAACTAAAACCGCCATCTCTTTATCAGGCAGACAATAATTAGTGATAATGGACTTGGTCAGTTTCTCATTAGGGACTAAGACCATATTATTGGGTAACATCCTTATCTTTATAGTTCTCCAGTTTATATCTACTACATATCCTTCTTCTCCTGACTCTAATTTTATATAATCACCAACCTTTACCTGCCTGGCCGCAATGATGTGAAAACCAGCGAAAAGACTGGAAAGTGTATCCTGCAAGGCTAAGGCTACTGCCAGACCACCAATTCCTAATGTTGCCAGAATAGGGGTTACAGAAATACCTAATGTATTCAAAAGAATTAAAATTCCTATTCCAAAGATAACAATGCGGGTTATATTTTGAGTAAGACTGGTTACTGGCAAGGCAGACTCTAATCTTACCGAATATACCTTTACCAATCTTGAGGAGATACTTGCTGCCACTAATGTTACAGAGACTATCCCCAGCACAAGTAAGAGCTTGTTTGAAATATGGACTGTCTCTTGCGGAAGATTTGAAAACTTAAGAACAAAATAGATTCCCAGCATTATGCACCAGAGAATAAATGGGCCCCTGGTTGCATGGATAATAATATCATCTATATTTGTAGATGTTTTCTTTGTCCAGTGAGAAAGGCGACTAAACAAAGCCTTTCTTAAAATGTATCCTCCAATCAAAAAACCCAAAAATACACTTGCTGGAATTACTATCTCCATAAGACCCCTGACCAACACGCTTAAAATCTCCTCCATTACTTTACCTCCTAAATCTTTTTGTAACACTTTACTCATCTGAAGTAACCGAGTAAAGTTCAATGTAAAATGT
>JASEHO010000141.1 GCA_030018505.1 bacterium | reverse complement strand
ACATAAGTTCAGTGATTGCAGTAGGTTGCCTGTCATTTAGAATAGCCACACCCAAATCTAAAACGATGGCCCTATACTGAAATGGAACTGTGGCTCCTCTTTTTCCATAGGCCAGGCATAGTCAAACTGCAAGGGTCCAACAGGCGAATTAAACCTTATGCCAAAGCCATAGCCAGATTTTAGGTCCAATAGCTCCTCTTTGCCTTTAGTCCAGACCTGACCTGCATCTAAGAATAAAGCAAATGTCAACCCCTTTCCAAGAGGAAGCCTATATTCAAGATTAGAAAGAAAGAATGAGTCTCCACCGCCTGTTGAAGGGTGAATAGACCTTTCGTTATAACCCCTGACTGTCCTTGCTCCACCCAAGTAAAACTTCTCATAATCAGGAATGTCATCGGAGTTTTCTGAGTTTATAAACCCAAAGTTCGTATGAAAACAGAGGATAAACTTCCAGAGGCTCGGGTGATACCAGCTTGCCTCAAATATTGGCTTATAAAAGTCAATATCGCCTCCAAGGATTCCACCGGCTGTCTCATAGGAGAGAGATAGCTTTCCACCCCTTTCTGGCTCAAATATGTTTGGTGCCCGGCTGTCACGGGTAATGCCTGTTTCAATTCCGCTTGTAGTGGCGTATCTATCCTTCCATCTTTTCTCCCAATCCTGGACATTAGAGGGTGCAGAGCTTTTTATATCAGTGAACCTGCTCTGGTCAAGTTTATATTTTATATAGATGCGGTTGAATGTCTGTATTGGTTTTCCAAGGGAGATATAGCCACCTCGCTTACTTTCCTTGTAGCTATCTCTGGAAAGCTCATTATTCCATAGCCCAAGACCCAGAGAGATTGGCCTGTCCAAAAACCAGGGGTCAGTGAAGCTGGCCTCATAATTCAATATCTTCTTTCCAAAATCCGACTTAAGATTGGCTGAGTAGCCCTGTCCAAAGAGATTGACCACATTCAACTGAACAGAGCCAGCCAGACCTGTCTGATTTGAATAGTTCACGCCGAACAGCCCTGTGCCGCGTTTACCCTCTGTTACCTCTATCTTTACTGTTTTCTTATTCTCCTCTGATCCAGAGAGTATAGAAAGATCAACATTATCAAAGAAACCAAGGAGCGCCAACTTGTGCCTGCTCTTACTCACCTTGTCCCAGCATAGAATCTCTCCTTCTTTTATCAAAAGTTCCCTCTTTATTACCTTATCCTTTGTCCTTTTGTTTCCAGCTAACTCAATCTTTTCTATATAGGAGATTTCACCTTCTTCTATCTGAATACTGTAGTCTATTATTTTTGCTTTTATTCTGTAAGAAGGGATGGGAACTACCTGGGCAGAGATATAGCCCTTTTCATAATAGAGATTGCCAATAGCCCTAAAATCCCTTTCTAAAAGCCTCTGGTTGAAAACAGAAGCCTCTTTTAAGGTCATCACCTTTCTAATCTCTGATTCTGAAAAGAGGCTATTTCCGATTATCTCTACCTTTCCAACATTATATTTAGAGCCTTCATGGATAGTAATCTCTATCACCAACCCCTTCTTCTTCTCATCATAAAATACTACTGGTTGGTCTATTGCTACCTTAGCAAAGCCTTTCTCGCAGTAAAGGGCTGTTAGCGCCTCTAAATCTGCTTTGAGTGTTTCTGGAATATAGGCATCCTTTTTCCCTGTTTTTAGTCTTCCTCTGAGAGAATATGAGGAGATAGATTTGTTACCTAAAAACTTCACCTCCTTTATCTTACAGCTTTTTCCCTCATTTATTGTGAAGATAAGCTCCTCACCTTTTATCTGGTAAGAAACTTGTGCAAAATAAAACCCTTCGTTTTTGTAGAAAGTGGTAATAGATGCCTTATTCTCTTCTATCTTTGGGATAAAGAGCGGATCCTTTGTTTTTAGCCCCAGGGCCCTTTCAATATCCTCCTTCTTTTTCTCCTTTTGCCCAGAGAATGAGATAGTTCCAATCAGGGGCACTTCCTGGAGAACAAAAGAGAGGGTGACAGAACCATTCTCTTCTGTAACTTCACAGGCAACATCAGAGAATTCGCCCAGGCTATAAATGACTTTTATCCAATCAGAGGTCTTCTTTGGCAAAAACTCATCTCCAACCTTTACCTTCGCACCAGAAAGAATTTTTTCTTTCTCTACCCTCTCACTGCCACGAACATCTATCTTTTCAATAGTTGCAGAAAAGCCTGATGCGGTTAAAAGCAAAAGGCTAAAGACTAAACCCTTTTTTAATCTCATATTTTTCATCCTCCTTTTACACCGAATATATATATCAAAAAGCAACTGGTTTGCGAATTTTAGATAGACATTAGACATCAGACACAAGACTTTAGACTTTTAAGATATAATTCTTACACTTAAATGTTTTTTTAAAAAATTTGGAAATTTGATAGCTTCTTTCAATTTTCTAAAAATCATATGAATAATACAAAGCAATTCCCTTTTCTTTTACATATCCTTCTACATCTGGTTCTGAAGTCATATAGGTAACCAGAACAGGAAATATCTCATCATATAAACCCTCAAGCCTTTTTAATTTCTTTCTTATAAACTCATTAACACCATTTTTTGAAAGCTGACTTTTTCCCTCGCCGATTATCATTATCTCCTTTCCATCTTTTGTTGCATTTCCAAGCATGTTTATCTCAATGTATTTTTCTTCATTATCAATGATGTATTGTCTCTTTAATCTATCTTTTAGAATAAGCCCGAAGTCTCTTTTGAGCAGGGCTGGCAATGCCTTAAATGCCTCATCTTCCAAGATATAACCTACTGTCATTGATAAGCCTCCGAGATGCTTTCTTGTTTTTTTGTGTTCTTCAACAAGATCTCTCAGCTCTTCTTGAGTATTCTGTTGTATCTCTACAAGCTCCTCAATCTTTTTTTCTGTCCGTTTCTGGGCTTCTGCAAGCTCTTCTACACTTTGCTCCGTTCGTTTTTGTGCCTCTGCAAGCTCCTTTACAATCTCTTTAAGTTCTGAGAAATCATCCTTTTTGACAAATGTCTCACCCAGGATTGTATAAAGCGAGTCTTTAAATTGCTCATCCTTTTTTAGCAATATAGGCAGCACCCTAAGGATATGTCGCTCTTCTTCTTTTATCAACGAAATAGGCATTAGATTAAACCCCAATTTTTTTATATTTTAATTTTAAACAAATTTTATTTTGCTTATATCATTGCCTGTCAAGCTTTTTTTGGTATCGTGTTACAGCCAAATAGAAATGTCCTATTCTTAACCAAATAGAAATGTCCTATTTTCTATTAGATGAAAAAGATCTTTTATATGGGTTTATCTCAAACCTTCTCCAGGGATTACCTAATGGAGGAATATGTATCTTTCTTATCTTTAATTGCTCTTTTTCTTCTTTTGGTTTTAATAATCTTTTCTCTATCTTTTTGTATTTAAGCTCAATATCATTATGGGTGATATGGACTACAGTTGTCTATTCTTTCTTCTACTATTACAGTCTTTATTCTGGTATTAGAAGGGGTTTCTTTAATCTGATAGAGCTGTTTA
>JASEHO010000140.1 GCA_030018505.1 bacterium | reverse complement strand
CTTCTTGTTCTATAAGCATGACAAACTATAAGCATGACAACTATAAACATGACAAATTTTGATTAATGAGTGCTATCCTTATTTTACAGAGGGTGGTTGTAAATTTTATTCAAACTTCAGTTCAAACTTCAGTTACAAGATCGCTTAGGAGGGGGGTTTTCACTACTGTGCTCTCGTGATGAAGGCTTCACATAGAGAATGCTGGTAAGAAATAATATCGGATGCAATTGGTAAGTGCCCAAAAACGAAGAACTTCCAAAA
The DNA here is from genome assembly GCA_030018505.1 of bacterium. GTDB lineage: Bacteria > UBA9089 > UBA9088 > UBA9088 > JAGUXG01 > JAGUXG01. The sequence continues at coordinate 3,373 of JASEHO010000140.1, read as the reverse complement.
GAAGATACCGACTAATAAAATAAGGATAAGAACAAAGATTATATTCTTTTTCATCATTACTTAAGTTTAAAAATATCCATCACTCCACCAGTTATGCCCATTAGAATGCTAATGCCAAAGATGATTAGGGAAAGGGCTAAGGCCTCCTGGGAAGTAACATGATATTCTTTCAACAAAAAGACAAATATTCCTTCTCTAACCCCTATTCCTGAGATAGAGATGGGCAATAATTGGGCAATAGATATCACCGCCACAATCCAGACAAGCCCGATAAATGAGACCTTTATCCCTAATGCATAGGCAGCAAAATAGGTAGTCCCTGTAACTAATAATTGGTAGATAAACGAATACACAACGGCTTCTCCTAATCCCAGACGGCTATTCTGATAAGCCTTCAATGACCCCCACAGGAAAGAAACAGGTTCCTTTAACTTCTTTAGGCCTTTAGTCTTAAAGATGGTTTGTCCAAACCTTTCAAGCATATCTGAAACCTGGTTGTTCAGAACAGCAACAGCAGATATCAGAATAAGGCCAAAGAGAAATAGGGCACTGAGACTAAATCGGACTTTATTAATTAGCGGTGAGGCAAAATTTAAGGAGATAAAGAAAAGGATTGTTAAGGCTAAGAGGCCAGTCGTTCGATCGACGACAATAGAAGCAACAATATTAGAGTTAGGAACATTTTTCTCACTTCTGCTTAGCCTAATTCCTTTTACTATTTCTCCACTTATCTGAGTAGGTAGAAACAAGGCATAAAATAGGCCGATAAAGTTTAGTCTCAGTAATTCTAAATAAGAGATGTAACTGTCTAATCTCTTAAGTAATTGCTGCCATTTATAGGTATTAAGGGCATAAGCTATATAGGCACAAGCGATGGCTATAAAAATAAAATATAATTTGGCCCTCAATATACTGCTGGTTAACAAGAAGAGGTCTGCCCTGGCTAAAATAAAGGCCATCAATCCCAAACTGACAAGCATTTTAATCATTAAGTAGGTATGCTTCTTCATCGTTTTTGCATAGTCATAATGATTGGTGTATGCCAGTTAAACCATTTACCAAATAGGCAAATAAGCCTTACCAGATGCAGCCGATGGGCTAATTTAACCAGCCTTCTTAGGCTTCCCAAGGTGGCCCACCCTGAAAATTGCAAACTCAGCAGCCGCTTCCTCCAGGTCTCATAGCCCCAATTAATGACTTTAACCTCATCTATGTTGGCTATTATCTTTTTAAGATATCCCTGGTTAATAAAGTTTAATCCATCTAAGTAAGATGGGTTTCTGCCCAGTAAAGAGACATAAATCTTAGCTAATGGCTTAGATAGATTAGGAGGCCATAAGATACCGTAGTGTCCTTCCCAGAAAGAGCCGTAATTTGGAATGACAAATTGTAGATAACCACCTTTTTTTAAAACTCGAATGGATTCCTTAATTACCTTCTCTGGATCTTCAACATGCTCTAAGACCATGGTTGAATAGACCACATCAAAGGTATTGTCCTCAAATGGTATTTTCTCACCAGGAGCTTGTTTGAGGATGTCCTGACTTAATCCATAACTTCCTAAAACCTTAAGAGAAGCCTGATACACATCTTCTTCCGGTTCAATCCCATAAGAGTCTACTTGTTGCTTACGAGCCAGGGCAACAAAGAGTCCCCAGCCGCTGCCTACTTCTAAAAGGCTCTTTCCTTTCAGATCTCCAACAAAGGAAGAGAGTAATTCAAGCTGTTCTCCAACTCGTCTCTCAGATAGAGTATCCAGGACAATTTTCTCAATATCACCAAAATAAACATCTTTTAGAACACCCTCCACGTAATCTCTAACCGTTTCTACAATCCCTGTTTCCATTCTCAGTCTCCCCCAAATAGTTTCATAAAGCCAGGAGTATACTTAGCCTTACTCCATAGAATCTCAAGAAGAGTCTGGGGAACACAATTCTTACATATCTTATAAGATCGTATGTTTTGCCTGAGCTCTCCTCTAATCTTCTTAAACTGCCCGTTATTCCAAATCGTACTAAACCCCTTGTCTAAACAGTTTCCAAGAGAAATATCAGTCATGGCAAAGGCGCAGCAAGGACAAAGAGAGCCATCCACTTTTATATAGGTCGAAAACCAGGGCAAGATGCATTTTCTCTCCTTTATTTTTTGAAAACTATACTTCTTCCAATAAAGCCTGAAGTCAGAGACAAGTTCCTCAAGGTTTGTTGGAATGCCTAATCTTTTGCCGAGTGTTTTAGCTGCCTTAAGCCTTTTGTGTACCTCTTCAAAGCCTATTTGGCCAATAAGAAAATCCTTCCTGTCCTTCATTACGCTTAAGTTTAAAGGTTGAAAATAGACAGCATCAACACCTATGTTATAATTTAAGTTAATAAACTCCTCTATCTGGGAAAAATTCTCTTTCTGAATGACAAAATGTGTTCGCACATAGAGATGCTTTCTCTTTTGGCCCTCCCTTAAGGCAATTAGCTCCTTAATAGAATCGATGATCTTCTGAAAGCTTAAGGATTTTCTTATCCTTTCATAGGTCTCTTTATTGGCAGCATCTATAGAGATACTCAAAAGGCCTAGACCGCTTTCGATTATCTCATTTATGTGCTTGCCAATAAGCGTTCCGTTTGTCGTTACATTTACAGGAATGCCCGATCTTTCTGAATATCTAACCATGTCAAATAGTTGTGGGTTAATCAATGGTTCACCAAGTCCGCTTAAGGTAATCTTAGAGGGAGAAACCTCATCAACAATCTTCTTGAAGGTGTCAAAGCTCATATTCTCTGGATTCTTTATCATCTGGGAACGAGGACAGGTAATACAATCAAGATTGCAGAAATTAGTGGGTTCAATCTGGATGTGAATTGGAAGACCCCAAGCCCTCGTTGGTCTAAAGATTGTCCCTGTTCCCAGCAGGACCATTCTTAAAAATTGATTCAGCCTCATACCTTTGCCCCTCGATATTTAATCACTCTGGCCGGAATTCCCACGCTGACACTATATTCAGGTAGATCCTTGGTCACTACTGCACCTGCACCAACAACAGCTCCTCGTCCAATAGTTACTCCATCTAAGACAATTACACCTGCCCCTAACCAGACATCTTCCTCTATCCTTATTCCTTTAAGGCTGTAGCCTTGTTGATACATCGGGGCAGATAAGTCGTTGATAATATGAGAGTTGGCAGCAGCAAAGACATTGCCGGCAATCATGACCGAGTTGCCAATCTCTATTCCTCCTTCACTACCGCTAAGCACCACATTCGGGCCAATCGAGCAATGGCTTCCGATTTTGACAAAACCTTTATATCCGGTAGTAATATAACTTTGCCTTTCAATAAAAGAATTCTCTCCGATCTCAATTCCACCTGCCTCCCCGGACTTCA
>JASEHO010000013.1 GCA_030018505.1 bacterium | reverse complement strand
TTTTGCATTTTACATTGAATTTTTCCCTCACCGATAGAGATTATTACTCAAGATGAGTAAAGTGTTACGTGAAAGGAAATGCTACTCATTATTCTCCTCTAAATGGCAGGAATTGTTCCTCTTTTTCAGAAGATAGTTCTTTAAGATTTATTATATTTCCCTTTTCATCCGTAATATTAACATTTAGAGCTAAACCCCTGAGCTCATTGATTAAAACATTGAAGGACTCAGGTATGCCTGGCGGCTTTACATTCTCACCCCGGACTATAGACCCATAAGCCTTTGCCCTACCCATAATATCATCGCTCTTTATGGTTAGCAACTCCTGAAGTATATGAGAGGCACCATAGGCCTCTAAAGCCCATACCTCCATCTCTCCGAATCTCTGCCCACCAAACTGAGCCTTTCCACCCAGCGGTTGCTGAGTTACTAAAGAGTATGGTCCAATTGAACGGGCATGGACCTTATCCTCAACTAAATGCGCCAATTTCATTATGTAGATATAACCACAAGAAACCTTGTTCTCGAAAGGCTCTCCTGTCCTACCATCATATAGAGTTATCTTTCCATCCCCTGGAAGACCTGCTTTCTCAAGTAATTCTTTTATCTCTTTTTCAGAAGCTGAGTCAAAAACAGGACAGACTGCAGCCTTTTCTCCAAGCTCTTTTATTGCCCATCCAAGGTAAGTTTCAAAAAGCTGTCCCACATTCATTCTTGAAGGAATGGATAAAGTGTTTAGAACTATATCCACTGGAGTTCCATCTGGAAGATGAGGCATATCTTCCTCTAAAAGTATCTTGGATACAACCCCTTTATTTCCGTGGCGGCCAGCCATTTTATCCCCTACAGTAATCTTTCTCTTCTTAGCCACAAATACCTTAATTAAATCCTCTATTCCTGTAGGCAGGTTATCTCCTTTTTTGGCAGAAAAATGCTTTATTTCTATCACTATTCCTTCATCACCATAAGGCATTCTTAAAGATGTATCCCTTACCTCTCTTACCTTTTCTCCAAATATAGAATACAGGAGCTTATATTCAGGAGAGAGATCCTTCTCTCCCTTTGGAGTTACCTTGCCTACCAATATATCAGAAGCTCTGACAATCGCACCCAATCGGACAATTCCTCGCTCATCTAAGTCTTTTAAGGCATCTTCTCCTATGTTTGGAATATCACGGGTTATAGATTCGGTTCCCAGTTGCGTATCCCTGGCTTCAATCTCAAACTTATCTATATAAATAGAGGTAAAAACATCCTCTTTCAGCATCCTTTCAGAGAGGATAATAGCATCTTCAAAGTTATAGCCCTCCCAAGGCATAAAGGCTACAAGAAGGTTTTTGCCTAAGGCTAATTTTCCATCAGCAATGGACGACCCTCCTGTAATAATATCACCCTTTTCTATCTTTTGACCTTCTTTTACTACAGGTCTTTGGTTAATACAGGTTCCTTGATTTGAACGGTTATACTTCATTAAGCTGTATATCTTCTTCTTTTTGTTGGTCTCTTCTATCTCAATCCTATCTGCAGTAACCTTTTTTACCACACCATTAGCTTTAGCTACAATAGCTATTCCACAGTCGCGAATAATTTTTTCTTCCATCCCTGTAGTTACAAGGGGTGGCTCTGAATAGAGAAGAGGAACAGCCTGTCTCTGCATATTTGAACCCATAAGCGCCCTGTTGGCATCGTCATGCTCTAAAAAAGGAATGAGGGCTGTAGAGATAGAGAGAAGTTGTTTGGGTGAAACATCAATAAGGTCAACCTTCTCCCTTGACACTGTAGGAAATTCCTCTCCTCTTCGGACAGATATTGTCTCATCAGTAAATCTTCCATCTTCATCAATACTTGTTCCAGCATAAGCAATGTTGTAATTTGTCTCCTGGTCAGCAGTAAGATAGACAATCTCATCTGTTGTCTTTGCCTCTTTTACTTTGAAATATGGTGTTTCAAGAAATCCAAACTCATTTGGTCTGGCATAAACAGAGAGAGAAGAGATTAAGCCAATATTTGGACCTTCAGGCGTCTCTATGGGACATATTCTTCCATAGTGTGAAAGGTGAATATCTCGAACCTCAAACCCTGCCCTTTCTTTGGTAAGCCCACCCACACCAAGAGCTGACAGTCTTCTTTTGTGTGTAAGCTCTGATAATGGATTTGTTTGGTCCATAAACTGCGAAAGTTGGGATGAGCCAAAGAACTCAGAGATGCCTGCAGTGATTGGACGAACATTCATTACGCTCTGAGGCGTCATTGTATCAATGTCTTGCATAGTCATCTTCTCTTTCACAGACCTCTCCATTCTTGCAAATCCTGCACGCAAGTGATTAGAAAGGAGCTCTCCAATGCTTCTTATTCTTCTGTTTCCAAGGTGGTCAATATCATCTGGCTTCTTTTCTTTGTTAGTAAAGGAGATCAAGTATTTTATCGCCTCTATTATATCTTCCTTAATCAGCGATCTTTGAGTAAGTGGAATGTTAATCTCCAATTTCTGATTCATCTTATATCTACCCACGCTTCCTAAGTCATAAAACTTCTGGTCAAAGAGCATCTTATTAAGGCTTTCTTTGGTATTATCTGCATTAGGTGGTTCTCCTGGCCTTAAAATACCAGCAATCTTCAGCAAAGCTTTTTTGGGAGTAGTGGCTTCGTCTTTTTCTAATGTATTTAGAATTGGCAAAGCCTGGGTTTGATCTACAGGAAAGATAGAGGCTTTTACAATCCCTGCCTTTTTAAGTGTTTCAAGTAATTCCTCTGTTATCCTATCTCCTGCACTGGCTATAAGCTTCTCTTTTTCACTAAGGATATCCTCAGCAAGTCTCATTGAAAGGAGCTTTTTGGTAACAGGAAGGGATTTTTTCTTTTTGGAAAAAAGAGAGAGTATTTCAGTATTAGAGCTGTATCCCAAGGCACGCAATAGGGTTGTAACCAAAATCCTTCTTTTCTTGCTGAGCCTTGCATAAACAAGGTTAGTTGGGTCTATTTCAAATTCTACCCAGGCTCCATGATATGGAAGGATTCTACAGCCGTATAGGTCTTCAGTTTTATCATAAGAGTAATAGATACCAGGTGACCTATGGAGTTGGTTGACAACAACCCTTTCTGCTCCATTGATAATAAATGTGGCGCGTTCAGTCATTAGGGGGATCTCCCGCATAAAGACATCCTGCTCTTTTATCTCTCCTGTCTCTTTATAGATTAGCCTGAGCCTTGCTCTAAGGGGCGCACCATAAGTTGTCTCTTTGTCTTGACATTCTCTCTCTGTCAGTTTTGGTTCACCAATAGAATATTCTATGAACTCTAAAACAACCCGGCTATTAAAATCCTCTATTGGAAATGTTTCCAAGAAAAGTTCTTGTAAGCCATGTTTCTTTCTTTGGGCTGATGGAATGCCTTTTTGCAGAAACCATTCATAAGAGTCGCGTTGGATGGCCATAAGATCCGGTGGGTTTAATTTTTCTTTGAACTTACCAAAGTTTATAGTTTTGTCCATTTTTCTCTCTCTAATTTATACCTGAAGTAACAGAAAGTGCACCAGTCATCAGTGCACCAGTCACCATAGTATTAGTCATCAGTGCACCAGTCAAAAAGAGTATCAGTCAAATTCTTTACTGGTGCTCTGGTGCCCCTTTTTCCTTACTGGTGCTCTTTTGCTCTGATGCTCCTTTTTCCTTCAAAAGCACTTCTATCTCGGTATAGTATAACAGAAAAAACCTCCTATTTTAGTTTGATGAAGTATATCTCCTTTGCCATATTTTGTAAAGAATTATTTTAAGAGGTCAAAATTATAATCTGCTTAACCAAGTAAAGATGCACCCAAAAAACCTGCTTCTTCCTTGAATTTAGCCATCTCTATCTGGACATCTCTCATAGCAACAGGTAAGGCAATCAAAGGCACTTGGGTTTTTACCATTTCAAATATTATAGGTGCTGCTTTTATTACACCGCCTCCAAGGATAACCATATCTGGACTTAATGTGGTAATAAGATTGGCGAGACAGAGGCTCAAACCCTTTCCTGCCCTTTCTAAAGAAAGATTTGCCTTTTTATCTCCTTCCTTTGATAGTCTGACAACCTCATCCACATTCTTCGCTTTATAACAAGCATACTTCATAATTGCCCAGCCACCAGAATATGCCTCAAGACACCCCCTTCTTCCACACATACAAACAGGTCCTTTGGGATTAATGGTGATATGACCAATCTCTACACCACTACAAGTTGCACCGTGAATCAACTTGTCATCAATAAGTATTCCACCTCCAATCCCTGTTCCAACAAATATACCAACTATATTCTTCTTTCCAATACCTACACCGAACCTTGCTTCAGCTAAAGTAGCACAATTAACATCATTATCAACAAAAATAGCGCCTTTGAACCTTTCCTCCATTGCCTTCTTTAGAGGAAATCCATTCCAGAAAGGAAGATTAGGGCTTGAGATTATCTCTCCCTTTTGAATATCAATAAACCCAGCCACTCCAATACCTATACCAGCAATCTCTTCTTTTTTAGTTAGCTCATTAAGCAGGGTTTCAATCAATAATAGACCATCTTTTGCAGACGCAGGTGTTGGCGCTTTTATTTTTTTGAGTATTTTATCCCCTAAAACAAGTCCAGCCTGAATCTTTGTGCCACCAATATCTATGCCAATTCTTTTCATAAAGGCTCTTCTTTGGTAAGGGAAAGGAAGACATCCTCTAATGATGCCTCTTCTAATCTTAATTCTTTCAAAATCAAGTCTTTGCTTACAGCAAAATGGAAGAGTTCTTCTGCTATATCAATAGATGTGTGTATCTTATACCTTTCCTCATCACCCTCAAAAGAGAGTCTTTCAATCTTTTCTACTTTCGATAGCTTTTCAATCTTCTGGAAAATCTCTTTTCCTTTAAGGGTGATGTAGAAATTCCTTCTCTTTATCATCGAAGAAAGCTCTTCTGGTCTTCCACAGCCGACAATCTTTCCTTTGTTGATAATTACCACCCTGTCACAAGTAGATTGGGCTTCAGGCAGGATATGGGTTGAAAGGATGATGGTCTTTTCCTTGCCAATCTCCTTGATGAGCGAACGAATCTCTATAATTTGAATTGGGTCAAGCCCTGCTGTTGGCTCATCCAAAATAAGTATCTCCGGGTTATGAAGAAGAACAGAGGCTAAGCCTACCCTTTGACGAAAGCCCCTTGAAAGCTCACCGATAGGTCGCCTATAGACATTGGATAAATAGCAGGTATCCACTGTTTCTTGTATCTTGTTCTTGCTTACCCCTCTTACCTCTGCTACAAAGGATAGGAAATCACTCACCTCCATTTCAGAATAAATAGGGGCATTCTCTGGAAGGTAACCAAGCCTTCTTTTTACCTCTAAAGGCTCTTTTTTGACATTATAGCCAGCAATCTCAACCTCTCCACTATCTGCGGCAAGATAGGTGGTGAGAATACGCATAGTTGTTGTCTTGCCTGCGGCATTTGGACCAAGAAATCCCAGAACCTCACCCTTTGCCACAGAAAAGGAGATTCCATCAAGAGCTCTAATGCCTGAAAATGCCTTTCTAATATCACTTACCTTAATCATTATTTATAGTATTATAACACTTTACTTATCTGAAGTAACCGAGTAAAGTTCAATGTAAAATGTAAAACTAACAATTAGCATTTTAAGATTATTCCTTTTCTTCATTGTTAATTGCTAATTGATAATTGATAATTTTGCAATGAATTCCCTTTTTACTTAGTTGTTGCTTCACTTTTAGATGGGTAAATAGTTACAAGAAGTGATGCGGCCAAGGATACTGCTTCTTCTGGGGTTTTGGCTGGAATTATTCCCTCTATATCCCAGGTAGAAAGCCCAATTATTGGAATTTTGAAGGTGAGTCCATAAGCTATCTCAGATAATGTTCCATGCCTTCCACCAATAGCGATAATCACCTCTGAGGAGAGGACAACGATCATATTTCTTGCATAGCCTATCCCAGTGACAATCGGAATATCAACGAAAGGATTTGCTGAAGATGCGATTTTATCAGGTAAGATTCCAATGGTTATCCCACCAGCAGTTTTTGCTCCAGAGCAGGCAGACTCCATCACACCCCCTAATCCACCCGAGATAAGGATAAACCCACGCTTTCCTATCTCTTTTCCAACATCCCTGGCTAAGGATTGAATCTCTGAAGAAGAGTCTTCTCCTCCAATTACACCAATTCTTCTGGGCTTTTTATCAAATGTAAGACACATAGGTTGGTAGTTTTAAGCTGATTGCTGGCTATCTTATCTTGGTAAGAAGATATTTAGTATCCTTTCGGCAATTATAGCATCTATTCTTGGGTCGGAAAATCCTTTTTCAAGGCTATCTTTGGCATGGGCTATCTCAGCCTCTCTTATATCAGGCGACTTCTTAACGATGTTGACTAACTTAAAGAGTTCATAAGCTGTTCTTGCAGATTCGGATATAGTTGCCTTATCTTCACCTGAAGAGGTAGATAAAGCAAATATCTTAGGAAGGTCATAAATTCTCTTCTTGTTATCCGAGGCAAGGATTTCAGAAAAAGATGCACCTGCCTCCTCCTTCTTCTGGCTCTTTCCTTTTGAATTTGTCTCATAAGATTTTATTGGATTATCATCAACCTTAAAAAAATCCATAGTTTCTCTCCTTAAAATAAACCCCCCTCTTTTTTATTTATCGGCATTTTTTGAAAAAACCTTAAGTAATATTTGGCTTTTGAAAATTTTGATGTCTAATTTTAACTACACACCATACACTTATTATATGAAAACACTCTTCAGGCTACTGAAATATATCTTCCCTTTCAAAAAACATCTCCTTGGTGCATCAGGCTGTATGCTTATCTATTCTGCCTGCACTGTAGCTATGCCCTGGATGATGAAACAACTTATAGATGCATTGCCAGATAAAGAGCCAGACAAGATAAATTTAATCCTTCTGGCCACCTTTGGAATAGCTTTTATTTTGGGTCTTTCAAGGTATGGCCAGGCAATTACCTTGAACTTTATTGGTAATCGGGTTATATTTAATTTGAGGTCTCAAATATTTAACCACCTTCTTGGGCTTTCCATCTCCTTTCATAAAGAGAAGAAGAAGGGTGAGATTATCTCCAGGATAACCAATGACACCCTCATCCTCCAAAACTTTCTTTCAGAGGAGATATTAAGTATCATCAAAAATCCTTTTATCGTTCTTGGCTCTATCTCGGTTTTATTCTATATTCATTGGAAGCTTACCCTCCTTACATTGATTCTGGCGCCTTTGACTGTATTTGTCATCATAAGATTTGGAGCCAGGATGCGAAGGATTGCTTTTTCTGCCCAGCAGAAAATGGCACAGCTTTTGGGAATAACCACAGAGATTCTTCATAACATTATGACAGTTAAGACATTTGTAAAGGAAGATTACGAAAAGGAGAGGTTCGCTTTCAAAAACCAGGACTACTTCAAGTTTTCTTTTAAGGGAATAAAGCTACTCAGCCTTTCATGTCCAGTAGTTGAGTTTTTGGGAACTATGGGAATTCTTATTGTCTGTGGATACGGTGCTCATCAGGTGATAGAGGGTTCGCTTACTGTAGGAAAGCTCGTTGCCTTTCTTTTTTATATCGGTGTAATATCTACTCCTATCAAATCCCTAACAAATGCAAATCTTTTGATTCAACAAGCAATATCTGCTGGAAACCACATCTTTGAGATATTGGATGTAGAAGAAGAGAAGGAAAGAGACAATCCAATCAAGATTGAAGAAGGAAGAATAGAGATAGAAAACCTATCTTTCTCTTACAGAAAAAAGGCTGTTCTTTCCAATATAAACATGGAAATTGCTTTTGGAGAGACAGTAGCCATTATTGGACCATCAGGCGCAGGAAAAAGCACCTTGATAAATCTTATCCTTGGATTCTATCACCCAGACACAGGAAGAATTTTAATTGATGGTCAGGATATAAAGGAGTGTAGTCTCTTGAGCTTGCGTCAATCCATTGGTGTCGTTCCCCAGGAGGTGGCTCTATTTTCAGGGACTGTTGCTGAGAATATTGCCTATGGTGCTCCTTGGCTATCTTGCGATGAGATAGAAAAAGCAGCGGTTTCCTCTGGAGCCGATAGGTTTATCTCGGAGCTTTCCGATGGATACCAAACAGAGGTTGGTGAGCATGGAGCAAGGCTTTCTGGTGGACAAAGGCAGAGGATAGCCATAGCCCGAGCTATTATTATCAAGCCGAAGATTCTTATCTTAGATGAGGCAACATCCCATGTTGACCAAGAGTCAGAAAAGATTATAAGGGAGTCCATTACACGGGTTATGCGAAATCAGACGACTATTATTATTGCCCACAGGCTATCCTCTATTCTCTCCTGTGATAGGATTGTCGTTATAGATAGAGGAGAGATTGCTGAGATTGGAACGCATTCTGAGCTTATGAAGAAGAATGGGGTCTATAAGAGGCTATATGAGAGTGGATAATGTGTAAATACTAAAAAACCTTTTTCTCTTTTTATCAGCTTTGGTCTTAAAAGGTTTTTGTTAACACTTTACTCATCTGAAGAAGTTCAATGTAAAATGTAAAATTAGCAATTAGCATTTCAAAATTATTCCTCTTCTTCAAAAGCTAATTGATAATTGCTAATTGATAATTTTGCAATGAATTCCCTTTTTACCTGGTTGTTGCTTCACTTTTAGATGGGTAAATAATTACGGTTTTTGTAAAATCTGCTGCCTTCTCGGTATATATGAAGTGGCTGGCATGCTGTTTCACTTTCTTTTTTAGAGTGTTACCCCTAAAAAGGTTTTAATATCTTCGCCCAAACCTGCTGCTTGGCTGTCTATCTCTACCTCCTCTGTAATCACCACCATCTCTACTTTTAGGTGGACGAGCTTCATCAACCTTCATTGTGCGTCCTTCAAACTCAGTGCCGTTTAAGGCTTCTTTTGCCTTTTCAGCCTCTGCTGGGCTGGACATTTCAACGAACCCAAAACCTTTACCTTCAATTATGTTGACCTGTTTAACTTCACCATAACCTGAAAATAATTCTTCCAATTTTTCCTTAGCTACAGAGTAACTAAGATTACCTACATATAGTTTGCTAACTTGCATTCTAACCTCCTTTTTCTTTTTACCTCTGTGATGTAACATCTCTTTTGGAGGTAGAAGCAGATAAAAATCCTCGACTCCTCCTGAAGGCATCATTAAACACATGAGGATGCTTGTCAAAACCTACTTTTAGAAATATTATTCTATCTTTTTTACCACCCCCTTTATTTAGCCAGCCACTTCATATTATGACTTGCCGATTATTATATCTTATGATAATTACTTTCGTCAAGGCAAAGTTTTGTTATGGAATATCACGAAATTTTTTAAGCTCCTTTTCTGTAATAATCTTTAGCTCACTTCCATCTGGAGCTATTATCTTTCCATGTCTTTGGAGTTTAAGAAAGGCTGCTCTTACATATGGAGCTTCTTGTCCCAAGGCTGGAGCAGCTTTTACCGTCTTTTTTGTTGGCATCTTTTTATCCTCTTTTGAAGAGACTACCACCTCCTTTTTTTCAGCAGGCAAAACCACCCCTTTAGCACTAACATAAGATAGACCCAAACCCACAAAAAATACCAATAGCACACAAAATCCAGACAATCTTTTCATTTTTTCCTCCTAATATTTTAACTGTCGAAAATTACTATGAACTATATTCTTTTTGCAAACATTACATGTTATTATACCCTCTTCCCCCCAGTTTACAATCCGGACAGATTTTATATCCATTTTAATCCGTGTTTTGATTATCTCACCGGTACTCATCTGGGTTAATACTACGCTGTTCTGCACATCAATGATTGGCCGAGAGGGCGCGCCCTTTCCAAGAAAGCATGTAGTTATTTTCCCTGCTCCTTCTATTACCTCCTTTGTTATCTTTGCTGTTAGATAGTCCATTGCATTAAAATAGCCAAATCCTCCTGCTTCACAGGGTGCTGTATCTGGAATAATGGAGTTGAAAAAGACAATACCGCCATAGATAAGGGCTGGCTCTGTTACCCTTTCAGTCTGCAAATCACATCCTTTCCAACCAAAGTCTAAGAACCAACCCGATTTACTTATATTGTCCACGGGATTATCGTTTGTTGTCCTTGTCCCGTATGGACTAAAGGTCTGTTCTTTTCCTGTTCCACTACAGCTTGGCGATAGCGTGATATTCCACCCTCTTTCATTTAAGTTAGTAGATCTATTTAATGGAACAAGAAAACTCAAATTCCAGGGGTCTTTATCTATAACGCAATAAAAACTCTGGGTTTCAGTTGAGACAGCATCCTGTTTAGTAAGATACCTTCCAGAACCAAAAAATAAGCAGGGTTTATAACCTCTGTTGAAGGCTATAGAGATGGAGACAGCGATTGGTTGTGAAATACCTTTTGTCTTGAATAAAATCCGAGGCTTCCAGGAGTCTGTTCCAGAACCAACCTTCATCTTCCAAAGGTTTCCAGCTGTATCCCCAAAGTAGATCACATCTATCACATTATCAAATCTTTCTGATCCTTTAAGGTCTAATGCTGAACAAGAGGTAAGAGGAGGTACAGCGTATTCTTCGCCTGGATCACGAGAACCATCCAGATCTTTATCATCATAGACTACAATAGACTTATAAGCTGTATTCTTGATCGTAGTTGTAGCAATATCTAAGGCAATAACATATGGATAGGTGCCTGTAGCCTGTGGTCCTGTGGTTAAAAAGGCTAACCACTTCTCTTTTCCATCATCATCCTCTATCCTTCCTCCCTCAGGATAGGAATAACTATCCCCTAATCTCTCTCTGTCTTCGTACTCCCATAAGACAGTCTTACTACCAGGGTTAGTCATACAATCTGGACTGGTAATGTTTAAGCAGAACCATTGGCTTCCACCTGACCGTTCTCCACCAATCAACACTGTTCGCCAATAAGTATCCTGATACATTCCATCATTAGGATAGCCTGGAAAGTAAACATCATACTTTACAGCACCAAGGTCAACCATAGAAAAGCGACAATGATTTTTCTCTGCCTTATATCTAATTTGGCCAAGAAGATTTGAGGGAATATAAGCCCATTTCTCCCAACCACCTTTATTCCAATTTTTATTTCCACTAGTATCATCCATAAGCTTGAAGCAATGGAGACTACCTCCACCATCCCCAACATAGGCTACTCGCTCTCTATCCGCACAGTATTTTGCAAACTTTGTATAAGATTCTGTTCCATACCAGGCATTTGGAGCACCAACAACACGCGGACCAGAATAGACAATCTCAAAGAGCCTCCAGCCCTCATCTCGTGACCAGAGCCAGTCATAAGCATCAGGAAGAAATACCTTATCTCCTGGGTTAAATTCATTTGTATCTGTGCCATTAACCCAGTATTCGCCTCTTGTCCAACATATAAGAGCATTTATCTCTTCATCTGATAATGAACTTCCTGTTCCCTGAAGAAGAGGTTTTAAGTAATTAAAGTTACCTTTTATAAACTCTGTCCTATTAGATCCATCAATGCGTGTGTACATCATTCTTTTCTCATTAGACCCTCCTCCTAAATTCCTCCAGGTATCATCATCCTTTTCATCCTTTGTCTCTGTTCCAAGCCTTTCCCCTGCCTCCCATTCAGGCTTTTGAATGCAGATTGGGCCGTTCCAAAAATCCTTGTTATGCTCATCGCAATATGGAATGGTATATGCCTCAAGATAACCCTTCCATCCTCTTGGGTCAAACTTTGCTCTGACAAGCCTATCTTCACCCTGAGATTCTGATGTTGAAAGGGAGACAGAGACAGCTACAGAGGAGGACATCCTCTCAATAATATCCTCGATGATATTCATCAGTCCTTCTATCAGCTTCTTCTTGGATGTAGCTGTAAAATATCTATGTTGATTTTTCGTAAGTTTAGGCTTAAAGTAGTTATTGGGGTTATACGAACCATCAGGATTAGTATCCTCTGCTGCTTCTTTAAGGAATGGCGAGTCATATCCAAAACCAACAATATAGGTATTGATATTCTGAAGTTTATTATATGTATCCCCCTTAAGTATATCTGTTTTATAGTAATATTCAACCACATCATCTAAATAGTGACTGCACCATAGATCATCACTGCCTTTCATCAAGGCATTACATCCAACTGCACTTGCTCCTGTATTCCATTTAATAAGGCTTGCTATAGGATTAAGCTCTTGATAGGGTGGAGGCTCCTTGCCATCTCCGTCATAATCAAACCACTGATAATTACCTGCTCCATCAAATGTCTGGCCTACTTGAAGTGTGCCAAGTTTTTTAAGGGGTGGAACCTCTGTATCGCGGGTAGGATAGCCATCTGTGATAAGCAAAATATTATTGTCCTGACACCAGTACTGGATAGGGGACTTACCAGCATAACTTACAGGCCCCTTTATTATCGTAGGAATTATAGGTGGATTTCCTCTGGCTACACAAAAGTATGTATCCGTTCCTGCATAGTAAGCACCAGCTTCATAGACTGCCTCTGCAAGCTGGGTAAGCCACCTTGCTTCTATGGTTGCTATATGGCTTTGAATATTATCAAGGTGTTCCTTAGTAATCGTTCCATTCTCTACCAAAAGCTCTCCACCCCTGGGTATCCATTGATTTGTAATATTTTCAGCGTCTTGCCAAACTCCATTATTGTATATCTTCATTGCTGGATCCCAGTAATTACGAAATGTCATCAGTCCATAGCAGAACTTAAACTCCCAGTTAGAGTTAATCTTCTTTAGGTCTGTTCTGAGAAGCTCACAAATGGCATATCTGGCAACATTTATTCTACTGGCTGGTTTATCATACCAATAATCATACCAGGGCTCTCCCTGGATAGTGTCATTTGAAATATAGAAGTCAAACCACTTTGGATGTGTAGTATCTAAGAAAGCGATTCCTTCTTCATCTGTCAAATCACGAACGAATCTTGGAATCCCTTTTATATACCCTGTATTTATCCTTTTTAACTCTATTCTATAGAACTTGTCGGTTCCATAATCTGCAAAGGGGTTATCTTCCAAATGCGCCTTATTTAATAACCAATTAAGGTAATTGGCTTCATAGATTCCTCCAAATCCACCACTATAGTCATTCTTCACAAAATAGGCGCAGACCCATTTTCCTGACCTTTCTCCAATCACCCTCCATCCATCTTCGATCACCTGCAGATCCTTCTTAAATGGTGTTGAGTAGGTTATGTTTGAGTCATAGAGATACTCCTCTTTTGCTCCAGTTGTGTATGTATATCCATTCTCTTCTGTAGGCTGAGCAATGATATTCATACTCTCTGAGTTGTCTAAGATAAGAAGGAGGTTTGGGTCAACCTCAAAGGCAGAAAGATAGACTATCTTGGCATCATCACAGTCTCCTTCCCTCGACCATCCTGCAGATGGAAGAAAGATAGCACCAGCAATCAAGAAGAGTAAAATCTTTCTCATTTTATCACCGCTCCCATGGATAAACTCTCATTACAGTAAAATGAATTATCCTTTCGGCATTACCTTTTGTGCCTGTAGATGTTCCATGATAATAAAACCCAGCCCAGCTTGACCCGGACAAATGACTCGGGCTATTCTGAAACCCTGGTTCTGGACGCATATCAATCCTTTTTATGCTAACTCTATACTCGTTTTTTTTACTTATGGGTTGACTAAACGCTCCTTCGTTATGCAGTCTGTATCTCATAAGCCTTGCTATTATCTTTTCTATTCCTGTCTCAGCATTAGCAAACGCCTCTGTTCTAAACTTCAGGGAAGTGGTTAAATGCAACTGTTTTCTTGCCAGGATAACCAATATTATGCCTACAAAGAGCAAGATAAAGACAGCAGATATTGCCAAAACCAAAGCCACTCCTCTCTTTTTTCTATTTGTCTTCATATCATTTATTCCTCAAAATTATATATGTTCCTAAAATAGACAGATGTATTAAGCCTTGTGGTCAATGTTTTTGCTTCGCCCTTTATTGGATAAGCAAAATCAATGGCTATATCTACTCGTCTTATCGTGTCCGCATTCGCAGTAGTAAGTGGAGGCTTTATCTCTTCTTCTTTTTCATTAAAATACGCAAATTTTATCTTCTCTACATTATTAGCAACTGGCTCCCAGTTGATCTGTTCTGCTGTCTTTCTGCCCAGAGTATGGTTATCTACCCGATAACTGATTATCTCATCACATGTTACTATTCCATTCTCATCAAGGTCTGCAGAGATAGTAAGACTTCCTTTACATGAATCTGTTCCTACCCTATTCACCGTTTCTGCAAAAATAGGAGGGACGCTCTCTCCAGCACTCATACTATCATAATATCTATACCCAGCATGCCGTATCTCACAAAGCATAATGTCCATCGCCTCCCTGATATTGTACTCTGCCTCTGCCCTGACACCTGTGTGAATCTGTATCCTCTCTGTGGTAACAATCAATTGATAGACAACGCCCATCATCACCGTCATACAGAGAAGAGCAACCATTAACTCAACTAAAGTCATACCCTTTTTCATTTATTAAATAACCTTTCTATTGATGCTCTGCAAGATAGGCTGGAAAACTTACATCAACCTTTCTGCCTTCTTCCATCCAGGTAGATATAAAGGTGAATGTCCCTCCATTTATTTTATATGGAATACCTTTATTATATAGAATATCCAATATGAGCTTATAGGGAGTAGCCTCTGTTGTTGTGGCAGTCGATATTTTTCTATTATCACTTAAATCTAAAAGGTTTATCTCCCATATATTAGCCTGGATATTACCGGAATTAGGTATTGTAAGAGTAGTTGTTCCTGGACTTGTTTCATACTCAATTACTTCTATTTTTTTTGTAACAGTCCCCATTATCATTAAGATTACATTCCCATTACTCGTCATTGTTCCCCAGTCAGTATTTTTCACACTTTCTAACCTCTCTTGTAAAATAAATATTGCCTGTTGTTTATGCTTGGCAAAGATTATTGCCCGCTGGGCAGAGATAAAAGCTCCTACCAGAAAAACAACTGCTGTCACAAAAATAAGCATCGCTACTAACACCTCCACTAAGGTAAACCCCGTTAGAATTTTACAAGGAACATTTACTCTTCGAGTGGATAATATTTGACTCTCTCCATCTTTCCACGCGAGGCATTCTAATGGGGTAAACCTTTTCATTTTACTTCTTTCACCTGACCAAGAGGGCTTATTCTTATTGTACGAGTTCCATTTTTATAAAGCGTAATCATTGTCTCTGTTCCACTACTAACAAAGGCTGTTCTTGTAACAAATTCAATCGTGTCTGTCCCTGGCTTAAGACCAAAATTCTTCATCTCATTGCGTTTTTCTTCTGTCTGCTCTTGCCATAAAGGGTTTATCACTTTACTTCCATCGCCTCTCCTCACTGTATATGTACCTGTATATACACTTCCTTGTTTGCCAAAGGCAACATACACAGATTGTGTTCCCATAGCCTTTGCCTCCTCCTGGGCAAATTGAAGATCACCGATCAGGTCTTGCGTTGCCTTTTTAAGCCTCATTTTTTCAATGTGTTTCTTTGTGGAAAGGATAACAATGGAAAGAGTTACACCCACAATTATTATCACAACCAACATTTCAATTAAGGTAAACCCTCTTTTCACATAACAAGTTTACCTTTAATTCAAATTTTTGTCAAAAAAATAAAAAAGTCTTGACTTTAGAAGCCTTCTTAAGGTTAAATTATAGAAATAGAAACGCCCACATAGCTCAGTTGGTAGAGCACATCCTTGGTAAGGATGAGGTCACCAGTTCGATCCTGGTTGTGGGCTTTTCGAAAAGGTAATAATTTTTATGAAGATAGGTATAATAGGTTGCGGAAATATGGCCGAGGCGATTGTTAGGGGTTTGTTGAAAAATGGGCTATATTCTCATCTTGAGATTATTGCCACAGATGTTAGGCCAGAAAGGCTTAAGGAGATGACAGCAAATTGCAAGATAGAGACGACAGAAAATAACCAGGAGGCAATAGAAAGGGTAGATGTAGTCATTTTGGCTGTAAAGCCTCAGGTTATGCATGGGGTTTTGGAAGAGATTAAGCCAAAGATAAAGGAAAGCCACCTAATCATTTCTATTGCTGCAGGAGTAAGGTTAGAAAGGATAGAAACCATTCTACCAAAAGCAAGGTTGATAAGGGTTATGCCAAATACACCCGGACTTATAGGTTGTGGAATATCGGCTTTCTCCTCTGGAAAGGCTGTGACAAAGGAGGATGAAGAGACAGCCTCTCGGATATTTTCTGCATTAGGTGATGTAGTCAAGGTAGAGGAGAAGCTGATGGATGCTGTCTGTGCCTTGTCTGGATCAGGCCCTGCCTATATCTTTTTGATAATAGAGTCCCTTATTGCCGCAGGGGTAAAGATGGGGCTATCCTATGACTTAGCCAGAAGGCTTGTCCTTGTTACAGTAGAAGGCTCAGCTAAATTAGTAAAAGAGACAGGAAAGCACCCGGCAGAACTTAGAGACAATGTTACATCCCCTGGTGGAACAACAGCTGCAGCTTTATATGTCATGGAGGAAGAGGGATTACGAGGTATAATTCAAAAGGCAGTTTTAGCTTCCGAGAAAAGAGCAAATGAGCTTAAATGAAGATTAAGGTAAAGGTTAAGCCTGGGGCAAAAGAAGAAAAAATAGAAGAAGTGGTAAAATGAAAAAGATCTTTTGTATCTTTCTTTTTTTAGCAGGGGGGTTGGCCGCAGAGGTAAAGGAGACAGACCTTCTTTTTCAAGAGGCTCTATTTTATTATCAAAGCCAGCGATTAGACAAGGCATTGGAAACCTTCTCTAAGCTTTTGGAGAAAGACCCAAGCTATCCAAAGGCACAAGAACTTTTTGTGGAGACATTGAAAAAGAGAGCAGGCAAAGAAGGAGTCAGGAGTCAAGAGTCAAGAGTCAAGAGTCAAGAGTCAGGAGTCAAGAGTCAGGAGTCAGAAAGAAGGAGTCAGAAAGAAGGAGTCGGAAGGAAGGAACCAAAGGAGATTAAAATAGCGCCAAAATTAGAGGAGCCAGAAAAGGCAACCTGGACAGAAGAGCTTATAATTCCAGAGATAGAAAAAAAGGAGGAAGAAAAGCCAAAGCCTGTGCTTCCAAAGAAAGGACAAGATTATCTCTTTGCTTACACGCTTATCAAAAAAGGCTTCTATCAACCTGCCATAAATGAGCTTGGACAAATCCTGACAGAAGAACCTGAAACAAAGATAAAGGACAAAATTCTTTTTACTATGGCACAAATCCTGTTTAAGATGGAGAAATACGCAGAGGCAATATCAGTTCTAAAAACCCTTCTTACTGAGACGCCAAAGAGCAGTTTAGTATATGAGGCAAACCTTAGCATTGCTGACAGTCTCTTTTCGCAAAAGAATTTTTTGGATGCAAGGCTTCAGTATCTAAAGGTGCTTCATAAGTTAAGCAACGAAGATATATTAGAGGATCCGTATCCAGAGCTACCTCCTACTTTAAGGAAAAAAGAGGAGCTTTTAGCAGAGACTCAGCTTGGTATTGGAAATACCTATAAAAGGCTGGGAGAATACCAGAAGTCCATTGTTGAATATCAGAAGGTTTTGGACTTATATCCAAAGACAGCTTCAGCAGATGATGCCTGTTTTTATCTAGCAGATATTTATGACCGCGAGCCTCTTATCAGGGATTTTGAAAAAGCAGTGAGAATTTATAAGCTCTTGATGGAGGCGTATCCTGACTCTATCTGGTTTGATAGGGCAAAGGAGAGAAAAAAGTATTTGGAGAAAAATTATCTATGAAGGTGTTGAACTATAAAATTTTACTTAAGAAAGAACCTGAGGGTGGCTATACAGTAGTTGTCCCTACTCTTACTGGTTGTGTTACCTATGGTGAGACAATAGAAGAAGCAATAAAAATGGCAAAAGAGGCTATTGAGCTATACATAGAGAGCTTAAAGCAAATATAAACAAGGAGGAGATATGGGAGTAAAATCAGATAAGTGGATAAAAGAAATGGCAAAGAAGCAGGGAATGATTGAGCCATTTGCTGACGCACAGGTAAGGAAAGGCACAATATCTTATGGCGTATCATCTTATGGCTATGATATAAGGATTGCAGACGAGTTTAAGATATTCACCAACATAAACACGACCATTATTGACCCAAAGGCTTTTGACCCAAAGTCCTTTGTGGATTTCAAGGGCGATGTTTGCATCATTCCCCCAAACTCTTTTGCCCTTGCAAGGTCTGTGGAGTATTTTAGGATCCCAAGGAGAGTGATCACTGTCTGTCTTGGAAAGTCAACTTATGCCAGATGTGGAATTATCACCAATGTGACACCATTTGAGCCAGAGTGGGAAGGCTTTGTTACCCTTGAAATATCTAACACAACCCCTATTCCAGCAAGGATATATGCTAATGAAGGAATCGCTCAGGTATTATTCTTTGAGGCAGATGAGGAGTGTGAGGTATCTTATGCTGACAAGAAAGGCAAGTATCAGGCACAGAAGGAGATAGTCCTGCCTTGCGTAGAGAATGTGTAATAAAGTGGTTAGAAAAATTCGTAACTATTTAGCCAAGCAAAGCAAACCAGGCAAAAAGGGAATTCAATGTAAAATTATCAATTAGCAATTA
>JASEHO010000139.1 GCA_030018505.1 bacterium | reverse complement strand
CAATGAATTCCATTTACATGGTTGTTGTTTCACTTCAGATGGGTAAATAGTTACCAGATTTCTATATGATATGAAATACTACCTGACTACACCTCTCTATTATGTGAATGACCAACCTCATATTGGGCATTCCTATACAACTATTGCGGCAGATGCTATCGCTCGGTATAAGAGATTAAAAGGAGTTGATGTTTTCTTTCTCACTGGAACGGATGAGCATGGCCAGAAGATAGAAAGGGAGGCGCAAAAAAGAAAGATACCTACCCAAGAACTCGCCAACCAGATGATGAACAGATATAAGTCTTTATGGCAATTGCTCTCCATTTCATACACGGACTTCATCAGGACAACAGATGATAGGCACAAGAGAGCAGCCACACACCTATTCACCATCTTATATAATAAAGGTGATATATATGAGGGCAGATATGAAGGCCCCTACTGTACGCCTTGCGAAACATTTGTTAAGGAAAAAATTTGTCCGGATTGCGGAAGACCCTGTGAAATAATCTCAGAGGAAACATACTTCTTTAGGCTTTCAAAGTATAGAGACCAGTTGCTTTCATATATCCAAGAAAACCCTAACTTTATTATGCCTTCCTATAGAAAGAATGAGATGATTAACATTATTGGAGAAGATCTGATTGATTTGAGTATCACCAGATCTACCTTCAGTTGGGGGATTCCTATCCCAATCTCTGGGGCAAAAGATGTGATGTATGTCTGGTTTGAGGCATTGATTAACTACCTTACAGGGGTTGGGTATCCAGATGATAAGGAGGCGTTTGAAAGATACTGGCCAGCAGACCTCCATTTAGTTGGAAAGGATATTATGAGGTTTCATACCATCATTTGGCCAGCCATGCTCATAGCTTCCGGGCTTACTCCACCAAAAAGAGTCTTTGGGCACGGCTGGTGGACAATAAATGAAGAGAAGATGTCCAAATCTAAAGGGAATGTGATTGACCCATTTGAGATAATAGATGAATTTGGGCCGGATGGCTTCAGATATTTTTTGCTTCGCGAGATAGCCTTTGGTCTTGATGGAGACTTTTCAAGGAAGGCTTTGATTCATAGGTTAAACAGCGACTTAGCCAATGACTTAGGCAACCTATTTTCCAGGGTGATGAAAATGGTAGAGACTTATATAGAGGGAGAGGTTCCAGAAAGGGCAGATGGCGAATATTTAAGAGATATAGCCTTAAATATAGCCAATGAAATAGAGACAGAGATCTCCGAGATTAGGTTTCAGGGCTACTTAGAAAGGGTCTGGGCTTTGGTAAGAGAAGCCAATAAATATGTTGACCAAAAGAAGCCCTGGACACTGAAAGGTGATGACTTAAACCCTGTCCTTTACAATCTTCTTGAATCCATAAGAATGCTTTCCATATTCCTCTTTCCAATAATACCCAATCTTTCAGTAAAAATGGCTAATTGCCTTGGACTTGATGAAAAAGACCTCTCTTTGATTGACCTAAAATGGGGAGGTTTGTCGCCTGGAATCAAGATAAGATATGTCGCTCCACTCTTTATGAGAATTGCATAAGTAGAAAAAAGAGTAACACTTTAGCCATTAGTTGATAAGTTTGTTGCAAAGACTGATTTATTTTGATATACTTCTTTGTCTGTTGAAATAGAAGAAGTTTAGGTAAAAACTTTTGTATGATAAAACTTTAGGAGGAGATGAGTATGAGGAATAAACCACTTTTATCCTGGGTAGAGGAGATGGCTAAGATGTGCCAGCCTGATAAAATTCACTGGTGCGATGGCTCGGTTGAGGAGAAAGAAAGGCTTGAGGAAGAAGCAATAAAGACAGGAGAGCTTATCAGGCTTAACCAAGAAAAGCTACCTGGGTGTCTTTTCCATAGGACAGACCCCAGTGATGTTGCCAGAACAGAGGACCTGACCTTTATCTGCACAAGTGATAAGGATAGTGCTGGTCCAAATAATAACTGGATGAGCCCAGAGGAGGGATATAGAAAGGCAAGGGAGATATTTGCTGGCTCTATGACAGGCAGGACAATGTATGTTATGCCATTCTCAATGGGGCCCGTTGGCTCACCCTTTGCTAAAATTGGTGTTCAGTTGACAGATTCTATCTATGTCGTTCTGAATATGCGGATAATGACCCGTATGGGAACACATGTTTTAGATAATCTTGGTGAATGGGGAGAATTTACCAAATGCTTACATGGAAAGGCTGATGTGAATCCAAACAGGAGGCTTATCTTGCATTTTCCAGAGGATAACACTATTTGGAGTGTTGGCTCTGGATATGGAGGGAATGCCCTTTTGGGTAAAAAATGCCTGAGCCTGAGGCTGGCTAGCACAATAGCCAAAAAAGAGGGTTGGCTGGCTGAGCATATGCT
Source organism: bacterium (assembly GCA_030018505.1). Classification (GTDB taxonomy): domain Bacteria; phylum UBA9089; class UBA9088; order UBA9088; family JAGUXG01; genus JAGUXG01. The sequence continues at coordinate 1,310 of JASEHO010000139.1, read as the reverse complement.
CATTATGGGCATAGAGGACCCAAGCGGAAATATTGATTATATCGCAGCGGCATTTCCGAGTGCCTGCGGAAAGACAAACCTGGCTATGCTCATTCCACCAGAAGGCTTAAAGAAAAAAGGCTACAGGATTTGGACAGTTGGCGATGATATTGCCTGGATGCAGGTAGATAGCGATGGTAATTTATGGGCAATCAATCCTGAAGCAGGCTTCTTTGGGGTTGCCCCTGGCACAAACTCCCTGACAAACCCTAATGCTATGACTGCCATTCAAAAGGATACAATTTATACCAATGTCTTGCTAAAACCCGATGGAACGGTCTGGTGGGAAGATGGTGATGGGGCTGTTCCAGAAGAAGGGATAGATTGGCTTGGAAATCCTTGGAAGCCAGGAACTGGTGTTCAGGCTGCTCATCCGAATAGCCGTTTTACTGCACCCATTACCAACTGCCCCTCAATAAGCCATAGGATAGAGCATCATCACGGAGTTCCCATCTCAGCTATAGTCTTTGGTGGGAAGAGGAGCCACTTGACGCCTTTGGTCTATGAAGCCCTTAACTGGGAGCACGGCGTTTATATGGGAGCGATTATGGCTTCAGAGAGGACTGCGGCACAATATGGAAAGCTCGGTGAGGTTCGTCGTGATCCAATGGCTATGCTTCCCTTCTGTGGCTATAATATGGCTGATTATTTCTCCCATTGGCTTGATATGGGCAAAAAGATGACAAACCCACCAAAGATATTTAATGTCAATTGGTTCAAAAGAGATGATAATGGTAAGTTTTTATGGCCAGGCTATGGTGAGAACCTCAGGGTCTTAGAATGGATAATTGCCAGATGCAAAGGAGATGTAGAGGCAAAAAAGACAGCCATAGGTTATCTTCCAATGCCAGAAAGCCTTGACTTGAATGGGCTTGATTTAGAATTAGAAAAGCTCTTAGAGATAAACCAGCAAGATTGGATAGAGGAGACAAAGGCTGTCTCAGAATTCTTCTCTACATTCGGAAGTAGGCTGCCTCAGATCCTCTGGGATGAGCATAATGCCCTGTGTAATCGGTTAAAGATGGAGTAGCTGGTAACACTTTAGCTCTCTTGAAGTAAAGATTAGCCAGAGGGCACAGAAGATCACTAGCAAATTTAGCATTTAGCATTTTAAGATTATTCCTCTTCTTCAAAAGTTAATTGCTCATTGATAATTTTGCAATGAATTCCATTTTTGCTTGGTTCTTGCTTCACTGTTAGATGGGTAAACAGTTACTATAAAATATATCTCCAATATCCCCATAATCTCCTTATCTCCTTTTCTTACACGG
>JASEHO010000138.1 GCA_030018505.1 bacterium | reverse complement strand
CTTTATCTCTATAATTCACTATCTTTTTATCCACCGAGTAACTGAGGCATTACCTATCCTCCTAAGGCTACCATTTGTCTGGTTTGTAGCTCCTTTATATTAAAATGATGGGCTTTGGGCTTATTTTTAATCACCTGCAAGATCAGTTCTTTTAGCTCTTCATCTGTTGCGCCCTTTCGGATAAATTTTTTCAAGGCTATCTCCTTTTCATCTCCAAGGCAAGGTCGCAACTTGCCATCTGGGGTGAGCCTGATGCGATTACACTTTGCACAAAAGTGGTTGCTTATTGGAGAGATAAAACCAATCACGGCCTTTGCTCCCTTTATTTGATAATATTCTGCAGGACCATTTCCAACAGGGCCATCAAAGGGGATAAGAGAAAAGGATCTGGACAGCCTTTCCTTTAGAACGCTACTTTCCAAATACCTTTCTGCCCAAAAATCCCTATGATGACTAATGGGCATAAATTCAATAAACCTGATATAGAGTGGTTTATCTATGGTCAGTCTGGCAAATTCCTCTATTTCATTCTCATTTACCCCTTTCATTACTACTACATTTATCTTTACTGGAGTCAAATCGCACATTATCGCCTCTTCAATACCTATCAGCACCTTGTTTAGCTCACCACCCCTTGTAATTTTGGAATAGGTGTTCCTATCTAAGGAATCTAAACTAATATTGACCCGAGAAAGCCCTGCCTTTTTCAATAAAGAGGAAAATTCAGCTAACCTGGTGCCATTAGTGGTCAGGGTTATCGAAGAGAACAATCTCATCTGGCTAATCTTTTCAATAAGAGAGACCACATCCCTTCTAATCAAAGGCTCTCCTCCAGTGATTCTAACTTTTTTGATTCCAAGCCCTCCCATTATTTGGGCAATTCTAATAATCTCTTCATATCTCAGAATCTCCATCTGACTCTTCTTCTCCATCTTTCTGCAGTAAAGACAACGCAGATTACACATATCTGTGATAGAGAGCCTGAGGTAATCAATCTGGCGACGATAATTATCTATGAGCATGCTATACCTCTGAATATTGAATAAGCGTAGGAATATCATCGACCAGTTTCCAGCCATTACCTGGAAGAATTCTTCTGATATAGACGACTACCACTGCCTCAAGGAAGCCAAAGGCAATGCCAAAGATAGAAAGGCTGATAAGTTTTTTCATGGGTATTCTTAACCTAAAAAGCAACAGATCATGTAAGCGGTCAGCCACAGAGGTTACAGAGAGCACAGAGGAATAATAAGAGGGGAAAAGTTTGTAAGGTTATAAAGTTTGTAAGGTTATAAAGTTTGTAAGGTTATAAGGTTTGTAAAGTTTTTTCTGACTTTCTCCCTACTTTATAAACTTTATAAACTTTCTACATAGAAGGCACTAAGATTTACCCAAAAAGAGTTTGTGGGCTTCTGCAACATCTATACCTTCATGAACAATCGCTCTTATTGCCTTTATCATTGCTACTGGGTGTTCGTTCTGCCAGACATTCCTGCCCATATCAACGCCTGCCGCACCCTTTTTAATTGCATCAGAGACCACTTGCAAAACATCTAAATCTGTCTCAAGCTTTGGTCCGCCAGCAATCACAAGTGGAACAGGTGTTCCCTCAACAACCTTTTCAAAGTTATCACAGTAGTAGGTCTTAACAAACCTTGCTCCAAGCTCTGCGGCTATTCTGCAGGAAAGCCCTAAAAATCTGGCATCTCGCTTCTCCAACTCCTTTCCGACTGCAGTAACAGCAAGGGCAGGAATTCCATATCTCTCTGCCTGATTGACCAACTCTGAAAAGGAGATAAGTGTCTGGTGTTCGTGTTCTGCCCCAACATAGATAGAAAAGGCAACTGCAGAGACATTCAGCCTGATAGCCTCTTCAATAGATGTGGTGATACTCTCATTTGACAGGTCTTTTCCAATAATACTATTCCCTCCAGAGACCCGCAAGACTATCGGAATATCCATCTCATGGTCTATGCAGTTTCGCAAGACTCCCCTTGTTGGCATAAGGGCATCAGCAAAAGGGATAAGTTGGCTGACAGCCTTTCCTGGATCCTCCAGCTTGCTGATTGGACCAAGAAAATAACCATGGTCTATAGCAAGCATCACTGTTTTTCCTTTCTTGATTATCCTTCCCAAACGATTCTTCATTCCCCAATCCATAATTCTACCTCCTATATACTTAATTGGTAACTGTTTACCTAACTTCCGTAAAAACACTTAAGACTTGAGTTCACGGAGAATTTCACTAGCAAATTTAACAAAAGCAAAATTAGCATTTCAAATTAAAATGCTAAATGCTAAATTTGCAATTTGCTAGTGATCTTTTGTTAATCTTTACTTCAGGTGGCTAAAGTGTTACATATTTTATAAAGAATTCTCTATGAGTGTCAAGGTATTTCAATTGGGCTACTTTTAATTTTAAGGATATTTTTTAGCCTTTTTCTATCCTTGATAAGAATAATAATGGCAAGGGCTAAATAAAGAAAGGCATAGGCAAAACGGATCTCCTTTTGGGGAAAGAACAATTGGGTAAGGAATAGGAAGAGCAAAAGAATCGCCTCTTTTATAGAGATGTTCATACTTGCCAGGATAGCAATGCCAAAGGCAGATTGGGCAGAGGTAAGAAATATCTCCTCTATCTGCCTCTCGTTAATTATCATTGCATCCATCTTATGGCCTGAGATACAGAAGACTACAGGTATCAACCCAACGAGAAGCGTCCATTGATTAACTTTTGAAGAGATCAGTGTTCCCAGACCCATTGTCGGCTTTGCCTTTAAGACAAAGAGTGTGGCGGCAATAATTTCTGGAGATTCTGAGGCCAGGGGTGCTAACCACTGGATAAGGATAAACTCCTCTATCCCAAAATTCCTTCCAGTTTCAATCAAGCCTTCAGCAAATGGCTCTGCTGAAGCAAAGATAACCAGGCCAGAATAGAGAAATAGGGACACTACCACCAATCTTCGCCAATTATTAGGTAGCCTTCCAATCTCTTCTGCAGGACCTATAAGCTCTGGCTCCATAACCTCAGCCTTTGCCGCTTGTCTTATATAGAGGACAAATATGGTAATTAAAATTACAGCATCAATCAGAGAAATAGAGCCTTTTATTGGAATAACAAAGGAGTATAAGGTGGCCAGGGTCAAGAAGCATATCTCTACCTTGTGCGACTCCTCAATCTCAATGGATTTAGCCTTCTTTTTTATCCACCAGATAATAACCATTAAAGACCAGCCAAACCCGATAAGAAGCCTGTTTGCCCCAGTCATATTTGCTGTGGCATAAGAGATATACTTTTCGTCCTTCCCGGCCATCCAGGCAAAATACATATCAACCGCATATTCAGGCAGAACAGCAACTATAGCTAAGAATGCCAAAGCCAATGCCTGAGAAATATCCTTTTGGGCTACCTCAGCTGCCCAGCAGAGAAGGAATCCTGCACAAACAATGGAAAGACCAGAGAGAAGACAGGCCCAACCTGGAACAGACTGCCAATCCCAACCTGATAATCTTAAGGCTATCCAAAATATAGGGAGAGCGACCATAATCCCAAGCAAAAACCAGTTCTTCTTCATATCATTTGGGTGTGGCTACTCTTGGACGACGGCTAAAAAAACATCTCTTGCACCATAGTAAGAAAAGGAGATAAGGAGATTATGGGGATATTGGAGATATATTTT
>JASEHO010000137.1 GCA_030018505.1 bacterium | reverse complement strand
GAAAATTTTCAGATTATTGGACATAGTTTATTGGAAACCTGATTTATTTGGGTATAAAATCTTTTACATAATCCTTGGAGCACTTTTCTTTTTTTGCCTAAAAATAGGTTATGAAGCTATCATGAAAGAAAGGGCATCAAATACAAACAAGGTAAGAAGCCCACAAGCATAATCTATTTTTTCAAAAGGCTCTGGATTTATTTCTCTATTCTTCACGGTCTATAGTTGTCTTTTGACAGCTTTACAATTTGTAACACTTGAACCATTTGAAGTAACTGTAAGTGCGCCAGTCATCAGTTAAATTCTTTACTGGTGCACTGGTGTTCTTTTGTTCTGGCACTCTTTTTTCCTTCGTTACACTTCTATCTCGGTAAACAGTTACTACAATTTGCGGTTTACTGTTGGAAATCTGTCAATATCTGTATGGGGCAAAAATAGAGAGGCTGTATATTCGTGCATATAATCGGAATTTGCACTAAGCTCTATATAGGTCATCCTCTTTGCTATCTCCTTTGCCTTATCCATCGCCTCCTGAGAGCAAAGACAGAGCCTTGCTCCAACAAGAGAGCTATTGCCAATAAACTGCAATTTACTCCTCTCAATATCTGGTAGAAGTCCAATCATAATCGCCTTCTCAAGGCTCAAATAGTTTCCAAACCCACCGGCAATATAGAGCCTCTTTATATCCTGTAACTGAAAACCCATCTTATTTGCCAAAACAGAGGCGGCAGTATAAATAGCACCCTTAGAAAAGATAAGGTTTGATATGTCTGACTGGGTGATGACTATATCCTCGCTCAAGGCACTCTCTTCTTTTCTGACAAGGACAAACTCCAGGCCATCACCTGTCCTTCTTATCCTTTCTGTTGGAACCTCCTCTCTGATATTCCCTGCCCTATCAATTATCTCAACCTTTAGTAGCTCTGTCAGGCTATCTATCAACCCAGAGCCACAGATTCCTATGGGGCTGGCATTTCCAATCGTAGAATACCTCACCTTATAGTCACCTGCTATCTCTATACTTGAAATGGCGCCATCCATCGCCCGTATCCCGCATCTTACGCCACCGCCCTCAAAGGCAGGCCCGGCTGAAGAGGCACAGCAAACCAACCAATCCTTATTGCCAATCGCTATCTCGCCGTTTGTGCCAATATCAATAAGCATTGAGAGTTCATCTGCCTCATATATCCTGCTGGCTAAAACCCCTGAGACAATATCTCCACCAACATAAGAGGCTACATTGGGTAGGCAAGCTAATGCCCCTTTAGAATTGATATTTATTCCAATCTCTGATGCCTTAATCTTTGGGCTGAAGCTGAATGCAGGAATATAAGGCTCCAGGCGGATATAGGCAGGGGAAATCTTTAGAAGGAGAGAGAGCATTGTCGTATTTCCTGCACAGACCATAGCCGTTATCTCACTGGGGTCTATCTTGTGTTCCTTGCTTAATCTCTGAATTAGACAATTGATAGTCTTAATGATAAGGCTATTCAGCCTCTCTAAACCCTCCTTGTTTTTGGCAAAGATTATTCTGGTGATAACATCCGCACCGTAGTGTAACTGCCGATTATAACTTGCCTCTGTATCTAAAATCTTCTCTGTAGAAAGGTCTATCAACTGCACCACAACACTTGTTGTTCCAACATCGCAAGCCAACCCAAAGTTTCTATGGGAGGTATCACCTTCTTCAAGGTAAAGAATCTTTTCTTTGCTCATAATGGCTGTAACTCCCCAGTCACTTTGCCGCAAAAGCCCTGGAATCTCTCTTAGGGTGCAAAGGTCTATCTTAATATCGGATGCCAGCTCACGGCTCAGCCTTTCTAAATCGCTTATATGGTCATCTAATGTTGGGGGCAGAAGCTTGAGAAAGAGTTTAGTTGCCAAAGGCGAATGAGGAAAGGAAGGACTTTTTAGCCTCTCTATCTCTTTGACCTTACTTAAGACCCCTTCAAGATGCTCTATCTTAGCCTCTTCTTTTAAGATTTGCTCCCTGCCTGTCCTGGCTGATGGAGGAAGATCTACGATAACATCTGTTCTTGGAAAGCTCTGGCAGGAGAGAACAAACCCCTTCTCAATCTCTTCTTGGGTTAGTATGCCTGTGGGCTTGGTCTCTACCTTTCCATCTTTTACCCTCACTTTACACTTTCCACAAAGACCCTTTTTGCCACAGGCAGAGTTGATAAAGATACCGCTTGAAATAGCCGCCTCTGTAAGACTGACTCCTTCAGCTACATCAAGTTCTTTGTTGTCAGGATAGAAGGTAATTTTAGGCATTTAGTATTAAATTTTCACCAGTCATCTCTTTTGGTTTGTCTATTCCGAGTAGATGTAAAATCGTAGGGGCTATATCAGACAAAATACCCATACTTTTAAGCCTTATGTTCTTATAGTCATTGGCAATATAGATAAATTCTACTGGATTTTTGGTATGGGCTGTTTTGGGAATACCTGTCTTATAATCTATCATCTCCTCTGCATTTCCATGGTCAGAGGTTACCAAAGCTATTGCCTCCTTAGATAAAATTTTTTCGATAACCTTACCTACGCATTCATCCACTACCTCTACTGCCTTTATCGCCGCCTGATAATCTCCTGTATGACCGACCATATCACAATTAGCAAAATTCAAGACAATCAGATCAAATTTATTAGAGTCTATCTCTTTTATTACTGCCTCCGTAACATCATAGGCATTCATTTCTGGATGCTGGGCAAATGTCGCTGGGTCATACATACTTTTAATCTCAATTCGCTCTTCAAGTTTATATGGCTCAATAATCTTCCCATTAAAAAATGAGGTTACATGCCTGAATTTCTGGGTTTCAGAGATTCTAAGTTGGGTTAATCCATGATTACTTATCACCTCACCTAAGAGATTGCTCATTCCCTCATCCTCATCCATTGGTTCCAGGATATAATAAGGAAATGTATCGTAATATCTTGTCAGACCACAATAAACTACATTAAGTTTCTTTCTTTGGCAAGGGTAATCATCATCAATAAATGCCTTTGTTAATTGAATAGCCCTATCCTGGCGATAATTAAAATGAATAACCGAGTCACCATCTTTTATGCCATTAAAATCACCTATAATTGTAGGGAGGATATACTCATCCGTCAAGCCCTGCTGATAGGCGGTTTGAATTGCCTCCTCTGCGGTAGTTAGCCGCATTCCATTTGCCCCTGTCAATGCCTCATAAGCCTTTGTGGTCAAATTCCAGTTTGCACCCCTATCCATCGCATAATACCTACCCATTAGCGTGGCAATCCTGCCTATTTTATCTATCCTCTCATTTAATGTTGTCAAGAATTCTAATGCACTCTTTGGTGGTGTATCCCGTCCATCCGCAAAGAAGTGGACATATAATTTTTTAATATCTTTCTTCCTTGCATATCGCATAATAGCAAATAGATGTTCTTGGTGGCTATGAACCCCTTCATCTTGCACCAACCCCATCAAATGAAGGGCTGAATTATTCAGCTTGCAGTTGTTAATAGCCTTTTGGAGGTTAGGATTTTCAAAAAACTCTCTATTCTCTATCTTATCGTTAATTCGTTTTAATTCCTGCTCAACAATTCTTCCTGCGCCTATATTAAGATGCCCAACCTCTGATGACCCCTGGTATCCATCTGGCAATCCAACTGCCAGCCCTGCTGTTTCTAAAATAGTATAAGAATATCTCCTTAAAAAGG
>JASEHO010000136.1 GCA_030018505.1 bacterium | reverse complement strand
ATTTGCAATTTGCAATGAATTTTATCCCCTTTTCGGACACTACCTGAACGCTTACGGAGGCCAAATGACTGAACATACTACAGAAGAGATTTCTCCGCTTCTTTGGGTTATCCATAATGTTACAGAGGATCCAGTAAAGATGGGCTGGATAGTCGGAGGGTTGCTCATCATCCTCTCCTTCCTTGTCACAAAAAATCTGAAGGAGCGACCTGGAAAGCTTCAGAACCTCTTTGAGTTTCTGGTGGAGACCCTCATTAACGCAGTTATGGCAATGATGGGAAAGAAGGGTCTAAAGTTCCTTCCTCTGTTTGGGACACTGATGCTTTTTGTCTTTGTTTCCAACTTTGTAGGCTTGATCCCAGGATGCGGCTCTCCAACAGGGAATTGGAATACAACCATTGCCTTAGCCCTGATAGTCTTCTTCTCCACCCATTACTTTGGAATAAGAAAGAAAGGCTTTGGCTATTTTTCCCATTTCCTATTTCCCATCAGATTCTGGAAACAAACACCCCATCTTGCTCCACTCAACCTTTTAGCTGATATTCTCTTTATCTTCATTCATTTGATGGGAGAGTTAGCCAAACCCTTCTCCTTATCCTTGAGGCTTTTTGTCAATATGTTCTCCAAGCATATAACCCTTCTCTGCCTTGCTTCAGTGGTTGTCCTCTTTGCCAAGACGCCAGTTCTCTATCTTCTCACCCTGGGCATCCCTATCCTTTTGCCACCAGCCATAATGATGCTTGGGGTCATCGGCTGTATTGTTCAAACCCTTATCTTTGTCTTGTTGTCTATGATCTATATCGCCGGAGCTACTTCCGAAGAGCATCACGGTTAGCGTTAAGAACGCTTACAATATTTTCTCGGTATAGTCCAGCCTTGACAAGCTCAACAAACAATGGATGAGGGGCTAATGGCTTTGACTGAAACTCTGGATGGAACTGGGTGGCGACAAAGAAGGGATGGCCAGGATATTCTATTATTTCCACTAAGCCCTCTTCTTCATAAACACCTGAAATCTTGAGACCTACCTTCTCTAAATCTTTTCTGTAATCATTATTAAACTCATATCTGTGCCTGTGCCTCTCCAATACCTTCTCCTTCTTGTATGCTAAATAAGCAGATGTGCCTCTTTCAATCTTTGTAGGATAAAGCCCAAGCCTCATTGTCCCACCCTTTTCTAAACCCCTTTGTTTTTCCATAAGGTCTATCACTGGATATTTCGTTTTAGGGTCAAACTCGGTGCTATTTGCTCCATTTAAGCCGACTAAATTCCTTGCCATTTCAATCACGGCACAATGAAGACCAAGGCATATTCCAAGAAATGGAATCTTCTTTTCTCTGGCAAATCTGACAGCAGAGACCTTTCCCTCTATCCCTCTTTCGCCAAAACCTCCTGGGATAATCACTGCCGAGACAGTAGAAAGAGCATCAGACAATCTTTTTGACTCTGCATCTACCCAGTCTATATTCACCTTGCTATTATTGGCTATCCCTGCGTGTATAAGTGCTTCAATGATGGATTTATATGCGTCCTTCAGCTTAGCATACTTTCCAACAATAGCAATAGTCACCTCTTTTTCTGGGTTCTTTATCCTATAGACAACATCTTCCCATACATCTGCGCCATCTTCTTTTACCGTAAGCCCAAAATACCTTGCCAGGAGCTTATCTAAACCCTGTCTCTTGAAGGTAAGGGGTATCTCATAGATTGTCTCAACATCATAGGCAGATAGGACGCAATCCTTCAATACATCACAGAACAAAGATATCTTATCTTTCATCTCAGCAGAAAGGGGCTTTTCTGTCCTGCAAAGAAGTATATCAGGCTGAATCCCAATCTCCCTTAGCTTCATCACTGAATGTTGGGTGGGCTTTGTCTTTGTCTCATCAGAGACACGGATGTAAGGAATAAAGGTGAGATGGATATAAAGAACCTTCTCTTTTCCGACCTCCCTTCCAAACTGCCTGATTGCCTCAAGGTAAGGGAGGCTCTCAATATCACCTACTGTTCCACCTATCTCAACAATCACTACATCGACCTTCCTGCCATTAGCCACCTTTCTAATACGAGCCTTTATCTCATCCGTGATATGCGGAATCACCTGAACAGTCTTTCCAAGGTAATCACCCCTTCTCTCCTTAGCAATAACATCATAGTAGATCCTTCCAGAGGTTATATTATTATCCTTTGTAAGCTGGGCATTGGTGAACCTTTCGTAGTGTCCAAGGTCTAAATCCGTCTCTGCCCCATCTTCTGTTACATAGACCTCTCCGTGTTGATATGGGCTCATTGTTCCTGGGTCAACATTGATATAAGGGTCCATCTTCTGCAAGGTGACCCGCAGGCCCATCTCTTCGAGGAGGGCGCCGATTGAAGCAGCAGCCACACCCTTTCCGAGGGATGAGATAACACCACCAGTGACGAAGATATATTTAACCATAGATTTTAATTAGCAATTATTAAAACTTCCTTTGAGTTCCCATTACTCAAAACATATTTATAATCAAGTTGTAATTGTGTTGGTCCATATTATTTTTGAAAAATTAAAATATATTCTTTTTGCATGACATTATATAAACCATAGATTATTTTTTCTATTTTTTTGATAGCCTTAAAACCTATTTTTTCGCAGTAATCAATGACATTTTGGGTAGTATTTATTTCCTGCCCCTCAAAAGTTACATTCCCTATAACTATAACGCAATACTTATCTTTCTTTAAGACCCTATACATCTCACTATACGCCTTTTCCATATCCTTGTCATACAGCTCAAATTTATTTAATCCTGTTCCCCGGACGCCAATAAAATCTTCTTTTATTTTATCTAAATCATATCCAAGCGCTTTTAATGAGTGGGCATCGTTAGCAACATAGTTTAAGGCAATAGAATACGGCGGGGATGTAATAATCCCGTCCACAGATTCATCTTTTAAGTTTATTTTTCTGGTGTCGCCCTCTATAATTTTTGTCTTGCCTATTTTTAAATTATGCTTCTTAATGGCATTGTTGTAATCCTCAACGGACGCAATCATTTTTAATGCGTCGCTAACGAATGAGGATTCAAAATTTTTACCTCTTCTTGATTGATCGCTATGTGCCATCATCTCGGCAACTTTATAAAAGTTTCTTATTCTCTCATCACCTGGCTCTTTTCCGCCTTTTTTAAATAGATAAAAATCTTTATATTCTTTAATTTCATCAAGGACATCAATAGATTCTGTTTTTACTTTTGAAATGAGAACACAGAGAGGGCTTATGTCTAATCCTGTTGCATTTACTCCTAAAATCTGGGCTTCTAAAACAGCAGTGCCACTTCCAACAAAAGGGTCAAACAGCGTTTCGTCGTTTTGGATTTTTATAATATTCATTAACGCCCTAATCATTTGGGGGTGAAATTTGCCTTTGTACGGATAAATCCAATGGGTTAAATATTGATTGACTGATTTTGTTTGATTGTATCTCTGTAAATAATAGTAATCTGAATAATCACCATTTATGGTCTTAAAATATGCAAGCCTTCTTTTCAATACATCAAAATTGCCGTTGTCTTTTAACTCAAACTCTCTGAAATCGTTTGTAACTCTTAAATCTGGATTAAAAGATTGTAATTCCAGCCTTGCCAAAGCAAGTTCATAAATAAATTGAATATTATCATTATTAGCTAACGATACGTTGTATAGCAATCCCTTTTGTTTCTTTTAAGTATTCTGTG
>JASEHO010000135.1 GCA_030018505.1 bacterium | reverse complement strand
ATAGGAGTATTTAGACCCTATCCATACCTTGTGCACTATAATCCGGGATGAGCCTAATAATTCTATACAATTATCATCACAAAGAGGCTCTTTTTGGTGATGTGGAAGAAGAAGTAATAACTTTAATTTATCCATAATTCTTCATTTCTCTTCTAGAATAGCCTTTGCCGCCTCTCTGAAATCTCTCTTTGTCATATCTGCTGTCATAGAATATTCCCCAATCTTTATTGTTTTTAAGCTTACCTGTTTTCCTGCCAAAATATCCTTTTCAGAATCACCAATCATATAACTATTTTTCACATCTATCTCTATTCCTTTACTCTTAAAATCATCCATTGCCTTTAAAAGCATGCCTGGTTTTGGTTTTCTGCAAGAACAATCATCAGAAATGTCGTGTGGGCAAAAGTAAATAGCGTCTATATTTCCTCCCTGCTTTTTTATTTCATTTATCATATTCTCGTGTATTTCATTTAATTTTTCTTCGGTAATGATACCCCTGGCAATACACCTTTGATTGGTAACAATAATGATTAAAAAATCGCTCTCCTTTAAAACCCTAAAGGCTTCAAATACACCAGGCAAAAAATAGAATTCACTCCATTCCTCCACATATTTACCTTCAGGCATCTTCTTGTTTATCACCCCATCTCTATCCAGAAAGATAGCCGGCTTTTTAACCACCAAAAAGCTCCTTTTCTACCATTTCACAAATAATATGACCAACCAGGATATGCGATTCCTGGATTCTGGGTGTATCAGCAGAAGGCACCTTAATTAAATACTTGCACACTGTCTTCATTTTCCCGCCATCTTCCCCTGTTAAGCCAACAGTAATCATTTTTGCATTATTCGCCGTCTCAATGGCTTTTATTATATTTATAGAGTTTCCAGAGGTAGAGATGCCAATCAAAACATCTCCCTTCCTTCCTTTTGCCCTGATTAGTCGTGCATATACCTCATCGTATGAATAATCGTTTGCCACTGCTGTCAAATAGGATGAATTTACATGCAAGGCTTCAGCAAACAATGGCTCTCTATCAAAATAAAACCTTCCAGTAAACTCTGCGGCTAAATGTTGGGCATCAGCAGCACTGCCTCCATTCCCGCAAAGCAAAACCTTCTTATCACTTTTAAGTGCAGTCACTATCTCTTCTGTAACCTTTGAAATTTCAGACAAGATATTACTATCTTCTAAAATCTTTTTCTTTGTTTCTATGCTACCTTTTATTGCTTGGGTGATCAAATCTTTGTTCATATAGCCTCCTGGTATAATATTCATTATACCTAATTACACAGATTTTTATTAGATTGCACAGATTAAAATACTACCCGTTTTACCTGACAACTTCTATTACCGAAATGCATTGTGATATATCTTTTCATTAAATCCAGGCCCCAATTCTCTATGTATCCTAAAACAACAACCGATAATCCGTTCTGTAAGGGGATCCTTCTCTTTCATCTGTGTAATCTGTTTCTTAAATCTGTGTAATCAGACATCCTGATCTTTATAGGATGTCTTAAAAACCTCTTTCCCTCCTCATATCGCTGCGCAGTGCCTATATCTATCAATCTTTCCTGGGTGATATATCCGTAGAATTCTTTATCTACAAGCCTTGGAAAAAGGTCATATTCCAGGGAATATTTAGTTTCAGGCGGGATTAAAGAAAAAATGTCTTTTTCAAAGAGATAAATACCGGCGTTGATATATGCCTTTTCTTCGCCACCCTTCTCCTTAAATTGAATAATCTTCTGTGAATCATCAAGGGAGATCACACCATAATCTTTGGTATTTTCAGCCTCAGCCACCACCATAGACAGTAAAGCACCTTTTCTTAAATGAAAATCAAAGAATTGCAATAGATTCACTGAACAAAATGAATCCCCATTTATGACCAGACAGGGACTCGTTTGAATAAAATCTTCTGCGTTCTTAACTGCTCCACCTGTGCCCAGAGGAGTCTCCTCATTTGAAAACAAAATCTCGCACTGTAGATTCTTGCCTGCATAATAATCCTTGATAACATCAGCCATGTGGCATGTACAAAGGATAAAGCGCCTAAATCCATAACTTGAAACATTACCTATAAGAATATCAAGAAAAGGGCGCTGGTTGATTTCCGCCATAGTTTTGGGTCGGTCGCTAATAATTTCGCGTAGTCGTGTTCCCTGCCCTCCAGTCAAAATAACTACATCAATCTCTTTCAATCTCTTACCATTGTGTGATGAATCCATTTTACGAGTTTTTCAATAAAAATTCCTCAACGATATTAATAATGTAATCACAGCCTGCCGTGTCTATATCCTGATGCACCCCAATATGGATACCGTTATTCCCTATATACTCGGCATTCGGAAAATCGCCTTCTTTATAACCCAGGAAATTAAAACCCGGGCATTGAGTGGGCATAGATGAAAATAAAGTCCTGGTATCAATTCCTTTCTCCTCTAAACTATCGACCAATTGATCCCGAGTAAATTTAGCCTGTTCTTGAACTATCATCGGTAAGGCGTGAGGTCCTATCTCCTCATAGGGCTCTTTTTCTATTGTAGCCAGATAGGGTCGAAATTGCTTAAATTCCTCTATGAGATAATAGAGGTTTTCTCTCCTCTTTATAAGAATTTCGTCATACAGATCAAGATTTCCAATCCCTATTGCTGCCTCCAATTCGTTCATTTTAGATGAAAAGCCAATCCTTTCAAAAACGAACCTGATGTCGGTATCGTATTTAAACCTTTTGGCACAATAGGCAGAGGCAGTGTTAAGCACACAACTTTCACACTTGCAGGCCCGGCCATGGCTTCTTAAAGACCTCAATGTTTCCGCGAAATCTGAGTTGCCAGTAGTAACAATTCCACCTTCTACAGTAGTTATTATATGGGCAACATAAAGGCTATAGGCAGCCATATCTCCCAGGGTGCCTATATTTCTACCTTTATAAACTGCTCCGTGAGCCTCTGCCGCATCTTCAATCACATAAAGATTATGCTCCCTGGCAATATCATTTATAATATCCATATCAGCAGGTTTACCCATTAAATGTACAGGTAGAATCGCTCTTGTTTTTTCTGTTATAACATCTTCTATTTTAAGGGGTCTATATTTAGGGTCTTTCTCTTAATATCAACAAAAACGGGGGTAAACCCTGCCTGTAACACAGCATTACCTGTTGCTACATAAGATAGAGCTGGAATTATAATCTCATCTCCCCGTTTTGCGCCAAATTCATATAGGACAGCTAAGGCTAAGGCAATACCATCTGTGCCGCTGCTAACAGCAACTGCTTCTTTTGTCCCTACAAGCTCAGCGAATCTTTTCTCAAATTGTCTTACATATTTTCCGCAAGACAATCTGCTCGATTCCAGAAGCTCATTTATTATTTTCTTAGATTTTTCTGTGACAGAGATTGTTCCAAAAGGAATTTTCATTTTTTTATACCCCACTTTCACTGTAAAAGATAATCTGACTTCCTGTTGTATCAAACCTGAAAGGAACATATAGTAAAGAGGCTAATGCCTCTTTCAATCTACCTCTTTCCTCAGGTCTGACAAAAAACAAAATAAAACCACCACCACCAGCGCCTAAGATTTTCCCCCCCAATGGCACCATTTCTAATGGCCGTCTCATAAATATCATCAATATGGGAAGTATACCCAATAAAAATTGGTTTGCAAAAAATCAGCTTCCTATAAGTTGAAATTTTTGGCTTTGGTGCAAAAAATGTAACGGTTGATACAAACTCTTTATATGCTCCATCTC
>JASEHO010000134.1 GCA_030018505.1 bacterium | reverse complement strand
ACTTTTGCACCACCACAGTTCTTCTGATTCTCCTTTAAGACTATTACTTTTGACCGGCAGTTTAGAAGAAGGGGTTCCAGAACCAAAAAAACCATTCTGCCTACTCCGCTACTGATACCGAAGCTTTGCCTTAAGAAGTTTGTTTTCCTCCTCAAGTCTATCAATCTTTCAAAAGTTTCTCAAAACACCCCTCTTTAAACCATCTCTTTTTATATATCGGCATAATGAATAAAAACATTAAGAAAAATTTACTAGCTGATAACTGAGGGATTACACCCCTACCATTATACCCATTGCAAATTCTCATTTCTATTTTCCATTTTTTAACCTTTAAACTTTCAAACAAGAGTAAACCATCCCCTATTCCACATAATCCTTGAGCCTTTTACTGCGGGTTGGATGCCTCAGTTTTCTGAGAGCCTTTGCCTCAATCTGCCGTATCCTCTCCCTTGTCACATTAAACTTTGCCCCAACCTCTTCCAATGTATGTGGATAACCATCCTCAAGACCAAACCTCAGCTGCAAAACCCTTGCCTCCTGATGGGTGAGTGTGGAGAAGACATTTTTTAAGTCATCTTGCAAAAGAAGATAAGTGGTTATATTGGCTGGAGAGATTATCTTTTTATCTTCAATAAAGTCTGAGAGCTGAGAGTCCTGATCCTCGCCTATGGGCGTTTCAAGTGAGATTGGGTCCTGGGCTATCCGTAAGATTGCTTTTACCCTGTTTATAGGCCACTCAAGCTCTTCAGCAATCTCTTCAGGGTTTGGCTCTCTTCCCAATTTTTGAAGAAGCCTCCTTCCCTCTTTTATCACCCTGTTTATCTGCTCAACCATATGGACAGGGATTCTTATTGTCCTTGATTGATCAGCAATCGCCCGAGTGATAGCCTGTTTTATCCACCAGGTAGCATAAGTAGAGAACCTATATCCCTTCTTATATTCAAATCGCTCTACAGCCTTGATGAGCCCAATATTTCCTTCCTGAACAAGGTCTAAGAAACCAAGACCCCAGTTGATATATTTTTTGGCTATACTGACAACCAATCTCAGGTTTGAGGCAACCATCTTTTCCTTTGCATCCTCTATCTTTATTTCAGCAAGAAATATCTTATGTGCCGCCTCTTTTATTCTTTCTATGGATTCTCCTGTCTCTTTTTCTATTCTTTGTAACTGTTTCTCCATAGTTTTTGCCTTTTTTTCCTCTACTCCTTTTGTCTTCTTCTTCACCTCCTTCATCCTTTTAGCAATAGTTGAGACAACATCGTTGTGAAGCGACTCTCTTAAAAACCCTATAACATCTATGCCCTTTTCTTCTCGTTCCTCAACCTTATTGATAAATGCCCTAAATTGGGTAAATAGCCGTGCATCTCGTAAGGGTGATGGTCCATTATCACTGCGGAATATCTCCCGTATCTTACTCTTATTTTTATCTAACATCTGCTTCATCTTCTTAAGCTCTATTACGGAAAACTTTGTGCCAGCCACAATCTCTTTTAACTCATCCCAGCCTTCCTCCATCTTTTTGGAAAGAGCCACCTCATCTTTAGAAGAAAGAAGAGGAACACGACCAATATCCCGCAAATATGCCTTTATTGGGTCTTCTACTTTGATATCAACCTCTAAGCTCAGGGGTTGCTCTTCTATCTCTTCAACAATCTTTATGCCCCTTTCAGTGAGATCAGCAAAGAGCAAATCTATCTCATCTTCGCTAAAGTTTTCTGGTATGAGAAGATTTATCATATCATAAGTGATACTATTCTCATGAATCTTGGCAATCTCTACTAATTCTTCAATGACATTCTGTATCATCATCTTTTTACCTCCATTGCTAATTGTTGATAAGAAGAAAGAAGGCTTGATACATCCTCTCCTCTCTTCTCTCTCTCCTTTATCTCTTTATGAAGCGACTTAATCTCATCTTTCAGCAGTCTTTCCTTCATCGTTTTTATATACCCCTCTGCATCTTTATATCTATCTCCTTCAGGTGTGGCTTCTGCAAGAAGGGCAGAAATGAGCTTTCTTGCTGGCTCTGAAACTACTCTGGCTAATTTGTCTGCGCTAAAGACTTCTTCAGAGAGTCTCTCTTTCATTGCCAAAAATACCTCCATTCCTACGGGGTCCAAAAAAATGGTTGGCTCTATCTCCTTTGTCGCCCAAAGGCAGATCTCTTCATCTTCTAACATCAGTTTTAATAAATGTTTTTCTGCAGAGAGAATGCCTCTCTCTCTATCTTTAATCACTTCCGAAACAGATGGACCCATCCCTTTGATAGAAGAGATAATAATTCCCTCATCTATATTCAACCTTTCGCTAATATCCTTAATAAAGGCTTGTCTTCTGATAGGCTCTTCTATCTGCTTAATAATAGGCAAAAGATAGTTAAACCCATCTTTTTTATTCTTAGAAGAGGCAATACTTAGAGAAAATTCCAAAAACTCTTGCTTCTCTAAATACGCTTTTTTGAACCCATCCTCACCCTCATTTTTAAGAAGCTCTGCTGGATCCTTGGCTTTCTGAAATAAGAGGACATCAATATTTTTGCCTTGTTTCATCAAGAGGCCAATAGACTTTTCTGTGGCAGACCTTCCAGCCTGGTCCTGATCAAAACATAAAACCAAAGAATCTGCGCCTCTGATGAGGCTGATATGGCTTTCGGTCAAAGCTGTCCCGCAAGTGGCAAGGACATTTTTGAATCCATACTGATGGCTCATAATCACATCTACATAACCTTCAACCAAGATTACCTCTTTCTTCTCACGAATAGCATCTGTTGCCTTATCTAAGCCATAAAGAACCCTGCTTTTATTGTAAATGAGTGTCTCTTTCGTGTTAATGTATTTGGGCATATTTTCATCTAAAGCCCTTGCTCCAAAACCTATTATCTTGCCGTACCTATCAGCAATGGGAAAGATTAGCCTGTTCTGGACCCAATCAAACATTCCCTTTGTCCCCTGACGGATAAGACCTGCAGTCAATTGCTCTTTTTCTGATGAATCCTTTCTGAGATGGTTTTTTAATAGATCAAAGCCAGAAGGTGCATATCCAAGCCTGAACTCTTCAATTGCTTCTCTATTTATTCCCCTTTCTAAAAGATAGGAAAGGGCTTTTTCGCCATTTTTTTCAAAGAGCATCTGGCTATAAAATCTTGTTGCCCTTTCATTTAACTTATAAAGAAGGCTATATTTATCGCCTTCTACATCTAAACTTATATTTAAGGAGTCAGCTAATAGCTTGACAGTTTCAGGGAAGGTGCGTTTCTCTATCTTCATTAAGAAGGAGAAGAGATCCCCTCCCTCTCCACACCCAAAGCAATGAAAAAGCTGTTTCTCCTGACTAACAGTAAAAGAAGGTGTTCGCTCTTCGTGAAATGGACAACGGCCAACCCAGTTTTTTCCAGCCCTCTTTAATGAGACATAATTACTGGCAATATCTACTATGTTGCATCTTGCTCGTATCTCATTAAGAATATCTTCTGAAGCCATCTTTACAAAAAAAATAGGGAATGAAAGGGGGGACAGGATTCAAGGGTTCAAGTGTAATAATCTTATCTTCACTTCTTCACTCGACGCCTCTCCCCCTCTATCCTTGAACCCTTTTTAATCTTAAATTTTTGCCAGGGGTGATTTATTCTCGGTATATTTTTTCTTTTAAGCCAGAAAACCCCGCATATATTTTATCGGTAAAAAAGGGCTTTCGTCAACAAAGAATTACAGGTAACCCCTCAGTTATCAGTTGAAAAATGTGTTTAAGGAGAAGGGGAAAGG
>JASEHO010000133.1 GCA_030018505.1 bacterium | reverse complement strand
TCCATAATTCCCCTTTTCTCCTTTTTTACTTTATCTCTATAATTCACTATCTTTTATCCACTTTGTAACTGAGGCATTACAACACTCTAAAAATAATTCTTTACAAAATATGGCAAAAGAAATATACTACATCAAATTAAATAAAGTAAAATGAAAGCAAGATTGAAGAAAGAGTATCGGGAGAGGATAGTGCCATGTATGATGAAAGAACTGGGTTATAAGAATCTCCTTGCTGTGCCAAGATTAGAGAAGATAGTCATAAATATAGGCGTAGGAGATGCTACGCAGAATGCTAAATTATTAGATTCAGCTGTTAATGAGCTTACACAGATAACCGGGCAAAAAGCAGTGAAGAAAAAGGCAAAAAAGTCTGAAGCAGGGTTTAAGCTGAGGGCTGGAATGTCTATTGCCTGTATGGTTACCTTGCGGAAGGATAGGATGTATGAGTTCTTAGATAGATTGGTCAATTTTGCCCTGCCGAGGGTAAGAGATTTTAGAGGATTGCCCTCAAAATCCTTTGATGGTAGAGGAAATTATACCATAGGAATAAAGGAGCAGATAATATTTCCTGAGATAAACTATGATAAGGTTGAAAAGGTAAGGGGGATGAATATTACTATTGTTACTACGGCAAAGAAAGATGAGGAGGCAAAGAAGCTCCTTGAGTTCTTTGGTCTTCCGTTTGGAAAGAGATAATGGCGACAAAGGCGTTAATTGCAAAGACAAAGAGAGAGCCAAAGTTTAAGACAAGGGGTTATAGCAGATGCCAGTTATGTGGCAGGCCAAGGGGATATATGCGTGACTTTGGGATGTGTAGAATATGCTTCAGAGAGCTTGCTTCGCAAGGAAAGCTCCCTGGGGTGACAAAGGCGAGTTGGTAAAATGGGACAAAGTACAGATCCAATAGCGGATATGCTGACTAAAGTAAGGAATGGCTGCAAGGCAAGGCATTCCCAGGTTGATGTGCCATCATCTA
This sequence comes from bacterium, assembly GCA_030018505.1. Taxonomy (GTDB): domain Bacteria; phylum UBA9089; class UBA9088; order UBA9088; family JAGUXG01; genus JAGUXG01. The sequence goes on along the minus strand of JASEHO010000133.1, from coordinate 2,792 downwards.
TTATCAAAACTGATATAGCCCGTATCTTAAAGGATGGGGGGTTCATTCGTCATTACAAGGTGATAGATGATAAAAAGCAGGGAACCTTAAGAATCTTTTTGAGATATAGCGAGTATGGCGAGCCTTTAATCACAAAGGTAAAGAGGGTGAGTAAGCCTGGAAGAAGGGCATACGCAAAGATAGCTTCTCTGCGTCCAATAATGAGGGGTGAGGGCATTACAATTCTCTCCACATCTTGTGGCATAATGAGTGATAAAGAGTGCCGAAAGAGGAACTTAGGCGGAGAGGTAATATGTTGTGTTTGGTAGGTCTTTACTTTTAGCATCCATTTTCTTCTTAATTGGTTAAGGAAAAAGAGGCAAAGAAGATGGAGCCTATAAAAAAGAAGGTTGTGATGATTATTGCCTCCTCTAATTTTCGGGATGAGGAGTATTTAGAGCCAAGAAAGATTTTAGAGTCTGCTGGGTGCGAAATAAAGATTTGTTCATCAAGCCTTAAGATTTCGAAGGGATACTTTGGCACAGAGGCAAAACCTGAGATTTTAATAGACGACCTCAAAGCAAAGGAGTTTGATGCTATAATCTTTATTGGTGGCTCAGGTGCAGAAGAGTATTTTAATAGCCTTTCTGCCCATAAGGTGGCTGTAGAGGCAGTAGAGAAAGAGAAGGTCTTATCCGCTATTTGTGTTGCTCCTTCCATTTTAGCCAATGCCGGTGTTCTTCATGACAGGCGAGCAACCTCTTTTTCTTCAGAAAGAAGCAACTTAGTCAAGAAGGGTGCTATCTTTACTCAAACAGATGTTGAGATAGATGGAAGGATAGTAACTGCTGAAGGACCAAAATCTGCCAAGAAATTTGGCGAAGCAATCTTAGAGCTATTGAAAGAATGAATAACCTTTTTATAAAGAAGACTTTAGACCATAGACAAAAGACTATAGACTATAGGTGAATAATGGACTACGGATTAACAGAAGAGCAGAAGGAGATTGTAGCTATCGCACGGAAGATAGCTGAGGAGCGAATAAGGCCTGTGGCAAAAGAGCTTGATGAGAAGGGAGAGTTTCCCACAGAGATTCTAAAAGAGATAGCCCAGTCTGACCTATTTGGGCTTTATATCCCAGAAGAATATGGTGGGTTTGGCGGAGGAAGCCTTGAGCTTTGCCTGGCGACAGAAGAGTTTTCAAAGGCCTGTGGAGGTGTGGCTGTTTCTTATGCAGCCACAGCTTTGGGTGCCTATCCCATCCTTCTCTATGGAACAGAGGAGCAGAAGCAAAGATACCTTCCAGATATAGCCTGTGGAAAAACATTAGCTGCCTTTGCCATTACAGAGCCAGAGGCAGGTTCTGATGCAGGCTCAGTCAAAACACAAGCTATAAAGGATGGAGATTTTTATGTGCTGAATGGCACAAAGCAATGGATAACCAATGGAGGAGAGGCCGGGGTTTATACGGTGATAGCTATGACCAACAAGGATAAGGGTGCCAGGGGTCTTTCTTGTTTTATTGTCGAGGAAGGAACACCAGGATTTTCCTTTGGAAAGAAGGAGGATAAGCTGGGGATAAGATGCTCAGCCACAAGGGAACTAATATTTACAGACTGTAAGATTCCGAAAGAAAATATAATTGGAAAGGAAGGTTTAGGATTTATCGTGGCAATGAGAACCTTTGACAACAGTAGGCCTGGCATTGCGGCTCAGGCTATTGGTATAGCCCAGGGTGCCTTAGACCTGGCCATAAAATACGCCAAAGAAAGGGTTCAGTTTGGGCAGAGCATATCTTCATTTCAGGGAATCCAATGGATGCTGGCTGATATGGATACCCAGATAGAGGCGGCCAGGGCATTGACCTATTCTCTTTGTCGGATGATAGACTCTAAGGTAAAGGATGTCGGAAAGGAGTCTGCCCAAGCAAAGCTCTTTGCCTCAGATACAGCTATGAAAGTAACAACAGACTGCCTCCAGATATTCGGTGGCTATGGTTATATGAGGGATTATCCTATTGAAAAGTATATGAGGGATGCCAAGATAACCCAGATTTATGAAGGGACAAACCAGATCCAAAGGAATATTATCGCTCTCAAGCTGATAAAAGAGACGACCCCTTAAATGAAAAAAGCCTTATTTCTCTTCTTAATCTTAGCCCTTCCTATTTATGCTCAAGAAGAAGATTTGAGTCTTGTCATCACAGAAAATTTACTCAATAAACTTCTCTCTGCAGTAGGTGAGGTCACTGGCACAGGTAGTGCTAACCTTCCACTCTACAAGGGTGAATATAGCTGGGTAGCAAAGAATCCGAGACTTTGTATCCTGCCCGAAGGCACAAGTTTCTCATCAGATGTTACAGTTAAGATAGGATTCTTCAAATACTCTCCCAGTGTTACAGGTATAGTTGATATAGATTATGCTACCTCAACAAACACGATTATTATTAAGATAAGGTCTGCTGAGTTTGAGCTATATCTCGGTCTCTTTGGGAAAAAACTCCACATCACCAACATAGACCTGGCAAGGTTTTACAAAGAGCCAATCTGCTTTCCGGGTCCTGAGCTAATAACTAAAGGGATAGAGCTTGTACTTTCAGACGGAAAGAAGAAGAATATTTCGGTTACGCCTGAAAACTACTCTTTGCGTTTGGAAAAAGGGGCAATAAGAGTTGCTTCAGTCTTGAGTTTCAAAGAAAAGATAGAGACAGGAACAAGCTCTGTAGGAGACCAGTAGTTCATAACACTTTAAGCCATTATGAAGTAACCGAGTAAAGTTCAATGTAAAATGTAAAATTAGCAATTAGCATCTTA
>JASEHO010000132.1 GCA_030018505.1 bacterium | reverse complement strand
ATATCCCCATAATCTCCTTATCTCCTTTTCTTACTATGGTGTAAGAGATGTTTTTTAGCAGTTGTCCAAGAGTAGCCACACCCAATTTATTCTCTGTATGCACTATAAAGTAAACTGGGTATGTATATTGCCCTTCTTAAAAGCCTCATCAGAGAGCATCTTCTGGTGAAAGGGAATAGTCGTCTCTATCCCTTCAATCACAAATTCATCCAAACACCTTCTTGCCCTGATAATTGCCTCCTCTCTACTCCTTCCATGGACAATGAGCTTGGCTAAGAGGGCATCATAGTGAGGGGGAACCTTATATCCTGCATAGATGTGTGTATCTACCCTAACCCCAGGCCCACCTGGCAAATGAAGGGAGGTAATCTTTCCCGTAGATGGAGCAAAGTTATTCTCTGTGTCCTGGGCATTTATCCGACACTCTATGCTATGGCCAGATAGGGTTACTTCTCTTTGAGTGAGATTGAGCTTCTCTCCTGCGGCAATTCTTATCTGCTCTTTGACAATATCTATTCCTGTAACCATTTCAGTGACAGGGTGTTCAACCTGAATCCTCGTATTCATCTCCATAAAATAGAACTTGTTCTTCTCATCTAAGAGAAACTCAACTGTGCCGGCGTTGATATAACCAACAGCTCTTACCGCCTTTATTGCCGCTCTTCCAAGCTCCTTTCTAATCTTCTCATCTACACCTGTAGATGGGGATTCCTCAATCAACTTTTGATGCCTGACTTGAATAGAACACTCCCTCTCTGGAAGATAGATACAATTTTTATGATTATCAGCTAAGATTTGAATCTCTATGTGCCTCGCAGGCTGAATGAGCTTTTCCAGATATAACCCTGACTCTCCAAAGGACTTCTCTGCCTCTGCAGTGGCTATGTTCCATTGCTCTACCAGAGCCTCTTTATTGGCTACAATCCTTATCCCTTTTCCACCACCACCACCTGCAGCCTTTAAGAGGATTGGGTAGCCAATCCTTTTTGCCAGTTTCTCTGCCTCTTTATAATCCTTTAATGGTTTAGCTGAGCCTGGGATTATTGGCACACCTGCCTTTTCCATCGCATTCCTTGCCCCAATCTTATCGCCCATCATTTTGATGGCTGAAGAAGGAGGACCAATGAATGTCTTGAGATGCTCCTTGCATATCTCAGCAAAGTCTGCCTTCTCAGCCAAGAATCCATAGCCTGGATGAATGGCATCCGCACCTGTAATCTCTGCGGCACTCATTATCCTTGGTATCATTAGATAGCTTTCATCAGAAGAAGCAGGCCCAATACAGATAGCCTCATCTGCCAGAGAGAGATGAAGACACTCACTGTCTTCTTCTGAATAAACAGCTACAGTCTTAATACCCATCTCCTTTGCCGCCCGCATCACCCTCATGGCAATCTCCCCTCTATTTGCTATCAATATCTTATTAAACATCTATTTTTCCTCAGATAATTCGTGAAAATTTGTGAAATTTGTGTCTAATAAATTCACGAAAGTTCAGTTTCCTGATAATGTATAAATGTATGGAAAAGAAAGAAGAAGGTCAAGAAAAAATTTGAAATTTGCAATTTGCAATGAAATCTCTTATTATCCTTTCGGACACTACCTGAACGGTTACTTTTACCCCAACCTTCCTTTCAGGGTATAAGCTGATGAACTTGTAATATGGACAGGGACAGTCTTGCCTATCAAACCCTCTCCGCCCTCAAAGAGACAAACCTTGTTGGTGATTGTTCTTCCCATCAAAGCCTTTGGGTCTTTTGGATTTTTTGCCTCAATCAAGACATCCTGCCTTGTGTCAATAAGCAGGCTATTTTTCTCCCCTGCTATCTTCTTGGTAAGCTCAATCATTCTCTTGAGTCTTTCAGATTTTTCTTTTTGGTCTATCTCTGGCAATCTTTCTGCTGGTGTTCCTGGTCTGGCAGAGTAGGCAAAGCAGAAGGAGGAATCAGGTCTCACCATCTCTATTGCCTTCAGTGTAGCCTCAAAATCGCTCCTTGCTTCTTTCGGAAATCCAACAATAATATCTGTAGTGATGGCTGAGGATGGAATTGCCTTTCGTATCTTATTAATAAGCCCAAAGTAATAATCGAATGTATATCCTCTATTCATATCCCTCAGAACCCTGTCTGAGCCTGATTGAAGGGGAAGATGAAAGTGTGGGCAGAGCTTAGGGTTTTCTGCTACAACATCAATCAACTGATCATCAACGCCCTTTGGGTGTGAGGTCAAGAACCTTATCCTCTCTATCCCAGAAATACGAGCTACATCAGAGAGTAGCTCAGGAAAGCCTGTGCCATTAAGCCTGAAAGATGTTACATCCTGTCCAAGCAAGGTTATCTCCTTTGTGCCGCTCTCTGCCAATTCCTTTATTTCAGATAAGATAGCCTCTTTCTGTCTGACAACTAAATTTCCACGAACAAAAGGAACTATGCAGTAAGAGCAAAAATTATCGCACCCTGTGCTTATTGCCACAAATTCCTTGAGACCAGAAAAAATAGCAGGCAAAGGATCGCTTCCCTTTTCAATCAAAGCAGGAAGGTTTTCTGTCTCATTTGGACCAAGGCTAAAGTCTATTCTTGGTATAAGCTCAAACAGGGAATTCCTTAGCCTAACAGCCATACACCCTATTACACCTATCTTTAGGTTTGGGTTTTGCCTTTTCAAGCCTGCCAATGTTCTTATCCTGCCTATGGCTCTCTCTTCTGCAGAATCTCTGACACTACAGGTATTGACTAAGATTAGGTCTGCCTCTTTTTCTTGAGTGGTGATTGTGTAGCCCAATTTATTCAGGAGAGATTCTACCTTTCCTGAGGTGTACTTATTCATCTGACAGCCGAAGGTTACAAGATAGTACTTCATAGAATTATAGTTAATCGCATAAATAGAGTATATCATATCAGTATCTTATTTAGAAAGAATTCATTTTGACAAAAGCATTTTTGTAGGGTTATACTGGTGAAAATTTCAATGAAAGAAAGAAGGAGTATGCAGAAACAAATATTACCAAGATAAAGGAGCTAGCGATTATGGCTCAAGAGACGGATATAAAAATAATTGTCAATAAATACAACATTCTTTATCTTTTATTTTTAAGGGCTGATTTGCTCTTGGTATAGATTAGCTTTTGTAGCATTAAATGAGAAGTTCAGAGATTAAAAGAGCGACAAAGGAGACAGAGATTGGCTTGAGGCTTCTGATTGAAGGAAAGGGAGAGGCAAGGATAGAGACAGGGATTCCATTTCTTTCCCATCTTCTGAATCTTTTAACCTATAATAGCCTCTTTGATATAGAGATTATGGCCAAAGGAGACCTCTCCCATCATATTACAGAGGATATTGGCATAGCCTTAGGCTCTGGTCTGGCTGAGGCATTGGCAGATAAAAAGGGGATACAGAGATATGGCTCAGCCTTGCTTCCTATGGATGAAGCCTTAGCCATGATTGCTATTGATATAAGCGGAAGACCAAATTTAGTCATAACTGGAAACCCAAAAGCCTTGCCTTTTCTCGGAAAATCCCTTTTATCCCCTATAAACCTTTCTGGAATTGTTGATGGCTTTGACATCTCTCTTATTCCAGAGTTCTTGAAGGCTTTTGTTGATAACGCCAAACTCACCCTCCATATTACACTCTTCTATGGAAAGGACACACATCATCTGATAGAGGCTATCTTCAAAGGGATGGGAAGGGCATTGAGGTCTGCCTGCGAGCTTGACGAAAGATCCCTTGGTATTCCCTCAACTAAGGGTGTTTTATAAGGAAAGACTTACGTAACCGTTCAGGCTATGCGTCAGGAGTGTAAGAAGGGGGATAAGGAGATAAGG
>JASEHO010000131.1 GCA_030018505.1 bacterium | reverse complement strand
AAGAGATGTTTTTAGCCGTCGTCCAAGAGTAGCTACACTCACCTCATTTAGGAGTATTTATGATAGTCAAACCAACAGACGATAAGATAAAAGAGGCTGCATCTATCATAAAAAAGGGGGGGCTGGTTGCATTTGTGACAGAGACAGTCTATGGCTTGGGAGCGAATGGACTAAATCCTGAGGCTATCGCTAAGGTATTCCAGGCAAAGAAGAGACCGCTATCAGACCCTCTACCCCTCCATATAGCAGATAGAAACTGGCTTTTCGAGCTTGTCTATCTAAATGATACGGCTGAGGCTTTGATGGACAGGTTCTGGCCAGGGCCATTGACTTTAGTCCTACCCAAAAAAGATATTATCCCTAAGATTGTAACAGCAGGGCTTTCAAAGGTTGGCTTAAGGATGCCAAAATCAATTGTGGCTTTACAGCTAATAAAGGAAATAGGAGTGCCTATTACTGGAACCTCTGCAAACATTACGGGTTTCCCAAGCCCAAGGATAGCTAAAGATGTTGAAAAATATCTGGGGGATAGAGTAGAACTGGTATTGGATGGTGGCGTGTGTGAAATAGGTTTAGAGTCAACAATTTTAGACCTGACAGGTGAAAGGGCTGTTCTTTTAAGAAAAGGGGCTATTGAGCTTTCTGAATTAGAGGGTGTTGTCGGAAAAGGTGGTGTCAAAATTCTGTAAGGCAAGAGAATAAAGAGATTTATAGCTTTTTAATGGCTTGCCTTAAACCTTATCGGAAGGATATACCAGACGCAGACAGGGCATTTATTTATCGTGGGTTTTGAGAATCGCCACTCTTGCACAGCCTTTTTTGTATTTTTAGAGAAAGAAGGATATGCCTTCAGTTCGTCCTTCAAAATCTCTATTTGGGCAGGCTCACCTTCTTGATTGACCAGAATTTTTAGAAGGATAAGACCACCCGGAGAATCTCTTCCTGTTAAGGATGGATGTTCAGGCGGCACATATTTTGTCACCTTTAGTCCTTCATCAAGGTCTTTAGCCTCAAATATAGGCGGTTCTTCTGGCTCTAAAAGGGCTGTCTCTGTTCCTTCTCCTCCAATACCGCCACTTCCTTCCTTGCCTAAGATTGGCTCTTGGATAACAGCAGGGGGTGTAGAAATATCAACTTTCTCTACCTTTGGCACGAAAAGAGGAGCCTCCTCTGGCACAATGCTTTCTTCTGCTACCAAAGGTTTTATTAAGGGCAGGAGGGGGGAGGGGTTTTGAATCTCCTTCTTTGGCTGGATTGGCTTTGGAATAGGCAAAGGCAAGGGCTTTGTTTTCTTTACCTCTGAATAGACCAGGGTTATGGGAATCGGAGGATTAGCTTTTTTAGCCCTCTCTCTTCCACTGAATGCAAAGAACAAAACTGAGTGGGCAGTTAAGGAGGCTAAAAGGGATAGCTCCAAAAGATTATAATGTCTAATCATAGCCTTAATTTTAGTCAAAAACCCGTTATTTGTCCACTTCTATTGATAAATCAGATCTTCCCTAATTACATTTTGCTTTTGACCTGATAGAGATATGAGATCAGGGGCAATGTTTGTTGAGTATTCAAAAGAGCGATCCCTTAGAGAAAATTTCTTTAACAAAGCAAGCACATATAGTATATACTGTAATCTCTTTGTATGAAAAAAAACCTTTTAATTGGTCTATTGTTTGGGATAGCAACAAGCATCATAACAATCCTTCTTTTTTCCGTTCCTCTATTCCATGGATTTGAATCATCCTCGCTCAACTTTCGCTTTACATTTAAGGGCGGAGCAAAACAGGATCAATTTGACGATGTAGTGATTGTTGATATTGACAACGACTCTATCCGTGAACTCGGCAGATGGCAAAATTGGCCAAGAAGCTATTATGCAGAACTGCTTGATTATCTAGAAAAAGATGGTGCTATAACCGTTGGTTCAGATGTTGCCTTTCCAGAATACGGAAACTCAAAAGAGGATAATCTTCTAATCTCTGCTACGAAAAGGTGTGGCAATATGGTGCATTCCTTTTTCTTCCCCTACACTTCTGAGATTGAAAAAGAAAAACCAGATGTAGAGATTATGAAAAAAAGGTTCAGCCTAAAACCTGAAAAAGGAATTATATTTCAACCACATATTCAGATTACGCCTCCAATCAGAGAGATTCAAGCCACAGCAGCTGGTATTGGATATTTCAATAAGTATCCAGATCCAGATGGAATGACACGAAGCGCTGTTCTTTTTGCCAATTATAAAGATAGGTTGTATCCTGCCCTTTCTTTAGCAACTGTTTGTCATGCCCTGAAGATAAAACCAAACCAGATAAAGATTACCAAAAACCATATAATCCTTGGCTCTCTTAGAAAAATTCCTGTAGAACCTGGAGCTAAAATGTGGGTCAACTATGTTGGCAAGGGTAAGAGCTTCAAGCATATTTCTTTTGTGACTGTTCTTAAAAAGAGGGTAGGAGAGGGATATTTTAAGGATAAGATCGTGCTTCTCGGTGGATCAGCAGAGGGGCTATTTGATATAACATCCAATCCATTTGACCCAACCTATCCAGCAGTAGAGATTCATGCCAATATTATTCACAGCATCTTAGAAGAGAATTATATGACAAAAACGCCTGAGGTTGTTGGTCTCATAACTATCTTTGTGATGAGTATAATAATTGGGCTTTTTTCCTCGTTTCTTTCCCTAAAAAAGGGGATATTTCTGCTTATCTTTTTCTTGGGTGGATATGTTTTTGCCTCCATTGGCATCTTTGAAGCAAAGAGTATATGGATTGAAATGGTCTCCCCATCTTTCTCTCTTGTAGCAACCTTTGCTTCTGTCTGGCTCTGGAGATTCTCTATAGAGCAGAAAAAGAAAGAGGAGGTAAAGGGTCTCTTCTCAAGGTATGTGAACAAGGGTGTAGTGGAAAGATTGGTAGCAAACCCAGACTCTTTCAAGCTCGGAGGAGAGAGGATGAAGCTCTCTGTCCTCTTTTCTGATATCTGCGGTTTTACCAGTATGTCTGAGAGACTGCAACCTGAAGAGGTAGTCTCGCTTTTGAATGAATATTTTACCGCAATGAATGAGATAATCTTTAGAAATGACGGAACCCTGGATAAATTTATTGGCGATGCCATTATGGTTATTTATGGAGCGCCTATGGTCTATCCTGAACACGCTAAAAAGGCAGTGATTACAGCCCTTGAGATGAGAAAGAAGCTAAAGGGGTTGCAAGAGGCATGGAAAGATAAGGGTGGAGAGGTGATTGATATAGGCATCGGCATAAACACTGGAGAGATAGTTGTTGGGAATATCGGCTCAAACATCCAGACAAACTATACTGTCATTGGCGATGAGGTCAACCTTGCCTCAAGGCTGGAGGGTCTTACGAGAAACTACCCTGATGTAGGTATCATCATCAGCAAGGCAACCTATGAGGATATAAAGGATATAGTTGTTGCCAGAGAGCTTGATACAATCAGGGTGAAGGGCAAGCTAAAACCTGTTGTTATTTATGAACCCCTTGGGTTAATGGGTGAGGTTGAGGCAGAAAAGATACAGCTCATCAATATCTTTTTATCAGGCTTGATGCTCTATCGGCAAAGAAGATGGGGGGAGGCAGCCAAGATATTTGAGTCAATTCTATCAGATGGCCCAGCACGGATCTATTATACCAGATGCCAGGAGTACATAGCTATGCCACCGAGGGATGATTGGGATGGGGTCTATACCTACAAGACTAAGTAGAAGTAAATTTAGCAGGAATCTTACTGACATTCGTAAAAATAGCTTAACTTTGCATGTAACCGCTTAAGCCTATACATTAGGGGTGTCCGGAGATAAATCATTTCAAA
>JASEHO010000130.1 GCA_030018505.1 bacterium | reverse complement strand
CTCATCTGAAACTGCGGCCGGTGGATTTTGCTACTGACGGCATGTTCTTAGCCGGACTGGCTCATTCACCCAAGCCGCTTTCCGAAAATATCTCCCAGGCAGAAGCCGCAGCCGGCAGGGCGGTTACTGTTCTGGCCAAAGACCATCTGGAGGTGGGCGGGGTAATTTCAGTGGTGGACACTGATGTATGCGCCGCCTGCCTGACCTGTGTCCGGGCCTGTCCTTACGATGTGCCCTTTATTAATCCTGACGGCGAGGCTGAGATAGACCCGGCCAAATGCCACGGCTGCGGTATCTGTGCGGCTGAATGTCCGGCCAAGGCCATTCAGTTATGCCACTTCAGAGACGTGCAGATTTTGGCTAAGTGTGAAGTCGCTGTGCAGTAGTAGTTGGGCAGTAGTTGGGGAAAAAAAGCTAAATGAAAAGAATTGTTAACGAGGAGACCAGATAATGCAATCAGATATCATTAAAGTCCTTCAAGAAGCCTCATCTGCTTTAGTAGGAACATTTGAGCTTGAGTTACTTCTTCAAAAAATAGTTGAAAGTTGTCGAATGATTTCTAAAGCATCAGCTTGCTCGATATTTCTTGTTGATGAGGTGAAAAATAGACTTGTAATGAGAGCTGAAATTGGACACAAAGATGATTTAAGAGGAATTGCAACATGTGATATCTCAGTTAATTCTGACACCCCTCGCATTGGACTTACAGCTTGGATTGCTTTGACCAAACGGAAATTCTCTGCAAAGACTCGAAAGGAACTGATCAGCCATCCTGCCTGGAGTGGGAAGTTTGAAGAACTGGTATATCCTGGAAACAAGAAGTGCGAGTCATTTATTGGAATACCCCTTATTGTTCGGGATAAGGTGATAGGTGTATTAAAGGCTGAGAATAAGATTCCGGATGAAAAACATCCTGAACTTTACTTCACTCCTGCCGAGGAGCAGAGCTTTGAAATTTTAGCCAATATTGTAGCTATTGTGATTGAAAATGTAAAGTTAATTGAATTACAAGGAAAACAGCAAGCTGCTCGGTTAGTGAACTTATACAGAATAGGAACTATGCTCCAGGAACAGGAGGATATAGATCGACTCTTATATATCTTTCTTACAGGTCTAACTCATGGTAAGGGCATAGGGTTTAACCGTGCGATGTACTTTGAATATAAACCTATTACTAAACAATTGATAGGGCAAATGGCTGTGGGACCACTGAACAAAGAGGAAGGAGAGAGAATCTGCAGGAAGATTGCAGGATGCTCTTTTACTATAGAAGACAGTATTAGGGCTTTTGATGAAGGAAAGAGGGCTTTAGATACTGAGTTGAACCGTCTAATTTCAAAAACTGTAATTGATCTTGAAAGGAATGCCCTTTGTGTAGAGTTGGCAAGTAAAAGGAAGAAGGCTTTCGATAAATATGAGCTATCATCCTTTTCTCCTAATCTTAAGGGATTTTTAGAAAGAATAGAGACTGATAAGGTAATTCTTATTGGCCTTGCACCTTCAAAGGAAAGATATGAGTTTGTCTTTTGTGATAATGTCTATGATCAGCGCTCCTTTGATCAGAATACAAAAGAACTTCTTGCGGTTTTTATTGAACAGATGTCCAGGGCATTGGAGAGGATTCAATCAACAGATAAGGTCTCGGCAGCCAGAGAGTCCGCCTGGCAAGAGGTCTCTGCGATGGCAGCCCATCGACTGGGGAATATACTCCCCTTTACTGAAAACCGTTTGAGCGATGCACTAAAAGCTTGTAGCGACTCAAATTTGCAAAGTTTATTAGAATCTTGTCAGGAAGATATAAAGATAGCAATAAATGTCCTGAGTGATTTTAAGAATTTTGCTGCTGCCGGCAAAATAAATCTTCCTTGTCTGGATAATGTAAATAGCACTTTAAAACAGATAGATGAACTCCTTAAACCTGACTTTAAGGATATAGAGATTCAAACAGACTATCTTGAGCAAGGAGTTATTCCCAGTATTTGGGTGGATTTCGAGACTATAAAGCTTGTGTTTGTTAATCTTTTAGTTAATACTAAAGATGCAAAACCAAAAAACCCTAAGGTAAAGATTTGGGCAGGATTTCCATCAGATATAGAACTAACGGCATGTGGCTTACGATCTAAAGGAAATTTTATAAAGATTGTTTATGAAGATAATGGGCCGGGGATTCCAGATGAGGATAAGGAGAAGGTGTTTGAGGCATTCTTCACGCGTAAGCCACGGAGTAGTGGATTGGGGCTGGCTATCGTTCGCAAGATTATCGAACAACATGGTGGAAAAATATTTGAAGATGGAAGATATAATCATGGAGTAAGATTTAATATAGTGTTACCATCAGTAGTTATATAGGAGGTATATTAAAGTGGTAAAACCAAGGAAAGTTTTAATCATTGAAAATGACCTGAAGGGAAGGAAAGAGATTGAAAGGGCATTCTGTATGGACGAAGAGTTTGATTTTGAGGTAACAGAAGTGGCCGAAATTGAAGAGGCTATCAAAATTTTAGAAAAAGAAAGGAGATTTGACCTGCTTGTGATTGACTGGAGATTGGAACCCTTACAAGAAGGAGGGTTAGAACTTCTGAAAGCTGGGAGAGTATATTTCCCAAAGATTAAGATTGTTTACACAGCCTACGCTACCCTTGAGAACTGTGTTAAAGCAATGCAGGCTGGGGCAGATGATTATATTGATAAAAATCAAGAAGGCTCTTTGAAGAAATTACTTGAGTCTGCCAAAGAGAAATTGAGAGCCAGAAAGTTTGAAGAACACGAACCTGACAGTGACTGGTTAAGTGAACATGCAGAAGAACTTATGGACAGCTACCGTGGTGAGCTCATTGCCTTCATAGATGGTAAAGTGGTTGCCCACGCACCAACCAACCGAAAACTAGCAGAAAAGATAAAGGAGATGTGTCTTGATGAAAAGCCATTCATAATGTTTGCACCAGTGGAGGTTTAACATGTTTCAGCTTCAATGTGAAAAAGGTATCGTTACAGGAACAGATGGGATATGCTACGATTATAAAGGAAGACCGATGATATCTATTCTAGTAAAGGGTGACCAAAACGGTAACTGGAATCAAGGAGATTTCCTTTTGGACACAGGGGCAGACGGCACCTTCTTACATTCTGATGAGGCAGTTAGGCTTGGACTGAATATCGATAGCTATGACAAAGAAGGCACTGTTAAGGGTATTGATGGAATTGAGCGCCCTGCTTATTACAAAGAAGGGATGCTGATTAAGATTGGTCATTTCCCCCATGTTCCTCTAACTATTGGGTTTTCTTCCTATGTAAGACCAGGGCTGCGAATTTTGGGGAGACGAACTATTCTCCGTTTGTTTGGAATTGCCTTTAATGATAATGAGATAGGCATCTTTGCTAAACGGGAGATATAGACCTTTGTTGCGAGTTGTGCGGCTGAATGTCCGGCTAAGGCGATCCAGTTATGCCACTTCAGAGACGTGCAGATTCTGGCTAAGTGTGAAGTCGTTGCGGTAACGTAGCAGGAGGAACTACTGATGGAAAGAAGAATGAAAAAGATAGAATCTGATATCGAGGAACTTAAAAAGCAGATGAAAGAATTAGATAGATATGTGGACGTCCTTCGTGAATATGCCAGGCAAGAGCCAAGACTGGCCGCGATTATGAAGGCAAAAGGGTTGTTGTAAATTAAGGAGAACAAAAAAATGGCTGATGATTTCGAACCTAAGATTGTGGCATTTTGTTGCCATTACTGTGCTTATGGAGCAGCGGACCTGGCCGGTTCCATGCGGCTTCAGTATCCGCCTAATATCAGGGTAGTCAGACTTCCCTGCACGGGCAAGGTGGATGTGCTGTATCTGCTTCGGGCCTTTGAG
>JASEHO010000012.1 GCA_030018505.1 bacterium | reverse complement strand
TTCTTTCTGCTCCATAGATGCAGACCTTCCTTTCTTCATACACAGAAGACCTTACCTTTCTTTGGTAGCCTCCATGGTGTCTGACAAAAGGAGAATTACACTTTGGACACCAGGCAAACTTACAAGAACAAAATTTTCCCTTAAGGAAATCTTCTAAAGTGCCGATAATAATCATAGGACAACCCTCCTTTATTTAGTTCTCTCTATTTTTTATATCGGAAAGTTTGCCCTTTTCCTTTAGCCTTATTTTTGTCAAAGAACATCCCTTACAAAATTTGCACCAGCCTCAGATTATTTATCTAGTCCTTGGAATACTCTTCTTCCTTATTCTAAGAATAGGCTATGAAGTTATCATGAAAGAAAGACGGCAATCTGGTGGCAAAAAATAAAAGAGCATAGCTTACTTCTTGTATCTGCTGGGCGAGGTTATGATAGGTGAGCATATCTGTGCCAGGAGCGGGTTGTAAGAAATCTGGATCATTGGCTTTCAGGTGGGCTAAATAGATAAGCCTTAAGATCAAACCCAAAAGAAGAATCCCTCCAACAACAATAGTCTCTTTCTTAAAAATCTGTGAAATCTGCGGCTTCTTCTTCCTCTTCTTCACACCCCAGATTATACCACAGAGAGGCTTTTCTGGTCAATATAGAAAGGTGCTTTGTGAGACTGAATCTGAATTAGTTGCTGGACTTTGGCAAATTTAGTAAAACTTCACTAAAAAGCTATAAGCTATAAGGATTAAGGATTAAGTAATAATAAGTATCCTTTTTTGCTTAATCCTTACTGCTTACTACTTACAGCTTAATTTTTGCCAAAGTTTCAGTTATGCTTTATCTCTTGCTGTAGAAGCCTTAAAATGAGGGAGAGAATGATCGGAGTATAGCAGACCCTTGGTTCTCGTTTCAAAGAAAGGTCTGTCTCAGTAAGAAGCCTAAAAACCTCTGCCTGAGCCTTTGCCCTTCGCATCTTACTTGCCAGAAAAAAGAGGATATGAGACTCTTGAATCCCTGCCTCCATCAATTGGAGACAAAGGTTTATAGCGCTCCTATCCCTTCTTTTTATGAGTTCAAAAAGCTTAAAATTGTCTTTGGATGGCACACCAGAAGAAGCAACTACTATATCTTCCTCTGTTATCCTCTCTTTTTCTTGGCAAAATAGGATTAACTTCTCTATTTCAACAGAGAGAAGTGGAAGATCCTCTCCAACTATATTAAGAAGAGTCTCAATGCCGGACTCATCAACCTCCTTTCCTTCCTTTTGAAAGAGACCCTTTGCCCAAAGGATAAGGCTTTTTCCGGAAAGATGGCCAAAGATGACCACATCTCCATTTTGGCTAACAATCTTTTCAAGACTGGGGTTTCTTTCCTTTTCAAGAAGAATAATTGTTGACTCTTCTGGGTTTTTTATATACCCCAAAAGAAGCCCCTTATTCTCTTTTGAAAAGTGCGAGGCATCCTCTATCAAAACAAGCTTTCTTCCAAAAATTAAAGATTGGGAAAGAGCGCTATTCAACTCCTTTTCATTTTCACGGTTGATAATAATCCTTCTTGCAGAAAGCAAGGAAGATAATCTCTTTACAGCCCTTTGTTTTAAGAACTCCTCTTCACCCACAAAAAGATAGCAGGAAGCTACATCTTCCCTTTCAAGTTTCTCTTCTAATTGATTGTATGTCATGTAATCTTCACTGCACAGACCTTAAGCTCTGGGATTTTGGCTATGGGGTCATAGGCTGGGTTTGTAAGAATATTTGCCGCAGATTCAGCAAAGTGAAAGGGAATAAAAAGGGTTTTTGAGGGGACTTTGTCGGTTACTTTGGCTTTTATCTTTATAACACCCCTTCTTGATGAGACAGCCACTAAATCTTCTTCCTTTATCCCTAAAATCTCAGCGTCTTTTCGGTTTATCTCCAGATAACCTTCTTTACAGATTTCATTTAAGCCCTTTGACCTTCTGGTCATTGAGCCGGTGTGGTAGTGGTAGAGCATCCTGCCTGTGGTCAGCAGGAATGGGTATTCTTCATCTGGCGTTTCAGCAGGGGGTTTGTAGCGGACAGCCTGAAATTTACCCTTTCCTGCAGAGAATTTATCCTTGTGCAGAAATTTTGTGCCTGGGTGAGCTGGGTTTGGGCATGGCCATTGGATGCCTCCGCTCGAAAGCCTTTGATAAGATATACCGCCATAGATAGGGGTAAGTGCAGCTATCTCAGCCATAATATCAGAACTTGAGCTATAATTCATCTTGTATCCCATCTTGCTTGCCAGTTCAACTATTATTGTGGAATCTTCCTTGCTCTGCCCAATTGGCTGAAGAGCCTTTCTGAGCAACTGCACCCTTCTCTCTGTGTTCGTAAATGTTCCATCTTTTTCTGCAAAAGAAGCCGCAGGAAGTATGACATCAGCCAGTTTAGCGGTTTCAGTGAGGAAAATATCCTGCACTACCAAGAAATCCAAAGATTTGAGTGCTTTTTCAATATGGGTTATATCCGGGTCAGAGACCATTGGGTTCTCGCCCATAATATACATCGCCTTTATCTTCTTTCCACACTCATCAAACATTTCTAACATTGTCAACCCTGCTTTTTCTGGCAGACTAACCCCCCAGGCAACAGAAAATTTGTCTTTTGCCTCTGCTACCTTCTGATAGCCTGGCAGGAGTCCTGGCAAAGCCCCCATATCACAGGCGCCCTGAACATTATTCTGTCCCCTCAAGGGATTTACGCCTGTGCTCTCCTTACCAACATTACCAGTGAGCATAGCTAAATTGGCTATGGCAAAGACATTATCAACGCCAGTCGTATGCTGGGTTATACCCATAGAATAAATGATGCTTGCTCTTTCTGCCTGAGCATAAAGTCTGGCAGATTCAATAAGCTCTCCTGCGGGTACTCCTGTTATCTGGCTTACTTTTTCAGGCGTGCATTCTAAAACAGCCTCCTTAAACTCAAGGAACCCCTCACACCTTTCAGCAATAAACCCTTCATTTAACAAGCCCTCTTTGATGATCACTTGAGCCATTCCATTAAGCAAACTAACATCTGTGCCGCTTCTAAACTGTAAGTGCAAATCTGCTAATTCAGCCAATTCTATCCTTCTTGGGTCAGCCACAATCAGTTTTGCCCCATTTTTGACAGCCTGCTTTATTTTTAAGCCAATGATGGGGTGGCACTCAGTAGTATTTGAGCCAATAACAAGAATGCAATCTGCATTTGCAATCTCATCAATAGAATTGGTCATTGCCCCTGAGCCAAAGGAGATAGCAAGCCCTGCCACAGTAGAGGCATGGCAAAGTCTGGCGCAGTGGTCAATATTATTTGTGCCTAAGACTTGCCGCATAAACTTTTGGAAGAGATAGTTCTCTTCGTTAGTGCATCTGGCTGAGCTTATGCCAGCAAGACTATCAGAGCCATATTGAGCCTTTATCTGGCTAAATTTAGTGGCTATCAACTCTAAAGCCTCATCCCAGGTTGCTTCACGGAATTCACCAGAGGGTTCCTTTATCAATGGTACCTTTAGTCTGTCTGAACAGTTGATGAAGTCAAAGCCAAACCTTCCTTTGACACACAGAGAGCCTTCAGATGAGGTAACCTTTATAACCTCGTTATCCTTCACATTCAGCTCTATTCTGCAACCACAACCGCAGTATGGACAAATGGTCGTTGTTTTATAAAATTCCCACTGCCTACCCTTTCCATTAGCCACCTTTTCAGTCAATGCCCCAACCGGACAAGTAGCCAAACACTGACCACAGAAGACACAATCTGTCTCCTGCAAAGGACTATCATAAAATGTGCCTACCTTTGTCTCAAAGCCCCTGTTGATAAAATTAGGGATGCTAAGCATCTGAATCTCATCGCAGGCTTTGATGCACCGGCCACAAAGGATGCACTTGTTATAATCCCTCTCTATGAATGGGTTGGAGGTATCAATCTGATATTGGCATCTTTTACCCTCAAAGCTCGTCTTAGTTATCCCCAGTTCATAGGCATATTTTTGGAGTTTACAGGCACCATTTTTCTCACAGGCAAGACAATCTGCCGGGTGATTAGAAAGAAGCAGGTCTATAACTAATCTTCTGGCAGCAAGCACCCTCTCTGTATCAGTTCTGATCTTCATCCCATTAGCAGCAGGGTATGAACAGGAGGCAACTAAAGCCCTGGCACCCTCTACCTCAACCACACATAGCCGACAGCTTGAAGATGAAGATATGCTCTTATGGTAGCAAAGATGAGGAATCTTAATCCCGCAAGACTTAGCCGCCTGCAAGATAGTTGCTCCTTCCTGGACAGTAACTATCTTTTCATTTATGGTCAATTCAATCATTTGATAGCTCCTTTATTTCTAAATATCCGTCTCTCATTTTACAGTACCCATTTTACATTTTGAACTGAACGCTTACAAGAATCCTTTGTTTCATCCTCTGTCCATTTGCCAGAGTCCAGTTAAGTATAAAATTAATCATTGGATTCGTCAAGAAGTTCTGGGGGCAAAAGGAGATAAAAAATTTCTGTAGCATTTTTTCGCACTTATTATATACTATAAAATCAAAGTAGGCGAAGTGGTCGCAAGGCGAAAGTCTTGAGGAAAGTCCGGACACTAAAAGGCAGGGTGCTGGGTAACACCCAGAAGGAGCAATCCTATGGAAAGTGGCACAGAAAATACACAGCCGATGGAATCTCAGGCAAAGGTGAAAAGGAGAGGTAAGAGCTCCCCAGCTAAAGAGTGATCTTTAGGCTTGCTAAACCCCACCCGGTGCAAGTCCAAAAAGAAGAGATAGGCTTGCCTGGCCTTCTTCGGGTAGGACGCAAGAAATGGTTGGCAACAGCCATTCTTAGATAGATGACCACATAAACAGAATCCGGCTTATCGCCTACTTTTTTTAATTCTTGTAACTATTTACCCATTTGAAGTGAAGCAACAACCAGGTAAAAAGGGAATTCATTGCAAAATTATCAATGAGCAATTAGCAATTAACTTTTGAAGAAGAGAAATAATTTTAAGATGCTAATTGCTAATTTTACATTTTACATTGAACTTTACCTGTTACTTCAGATGAGTAAAGTGTTACTAATTCTTGAGTAATCCTGGCAAAATCAGAGAGCGTCAGCCTCTCTGGACGCACCTTACAGTCTATGCCTATACCCTTAAGAAGCAAGGTGAGCTCCTTTTTGCTGACAAAAGAAGAAAGGGAGTTTAGAATTGTCTTCCTTCTTTGAGCAAAAGATGCTTCTATTACCCTAAAGAATAGCCTTTCATCTGAAATTTCTGTTTTGGGCTTTTCCAATATCTCCATCTTGAGCAGGGCTGAATCCACTTTTGGCTTTGGATAAAAGGAATCCTTTCCGACCCGAGAGATAAGTGTAGGCTTTGTAAAGGTCTGAATAAAGGCAGGGAGAATACCAAAATCCTTCCCATCTTTAGCTAAGAGCCTCTCTGCCACTTCATATTGGGTAAGGAGGAGGATAGAGGATAAACTGCCTTTTTTTCTCAAAAGATGAAGAATGATTGGCGTGGTTATGTAATAGGGAATATTGCCAAAACACTTATTTGGTCTGAGGAGACCAAGATCAACCTTTAGTATATCCGTATCCAATATCTCAATGCCTGAAAGGTTCTCTTTGAGGATGCGAAGAAGCCTTTGGTCTATCTCACAGGCAAATAGTTTATTTACGCAACAAGCAACCCTCTTTGTAAGAATCCCTAATCCTGAACCTATCTCCAGTATGGAATCTGTCTGCTTTGGGTCTAATGCTTCAATAATTTTATCAAAAACCGCAGGATCAACCAAAAAGCTCTGTCCAAGCCCCTTTTCTGGTCGTATCTTATACTTAGCTAATAAGGTTTTTGTCTCCTCAAAAAGAGTCATTTCTACCCGTTGTAATAGTTGTTGCTAATTTCTGTGTAACCGCTTAAGCATCTCCATTAGGAGTGTCCGGAGATAAATCATTTCAAATTTAGCATTTCAAATTTAGCATTTCAAATTTAAGAAAAGAGAAATATATCGACTGAGATGTTATTCCAAATTTGAAATGATAAATGCTAAATTTGCAATTTGCTAGTGAAATTTCTTATTATCCTTTCGGACACTACCTGAACGGTTACGGTTTTTCTAATAGCCTGTTTATCATCTCCAAAAAATGCTCTCCTTTTGGGACAAAGAGAAGGCTTCTGCTTGTTTGACTAAGATATGAGAAAACAATCTTAAGATGCACAAATGGAAGATGATCTAATGCCTTTTCTCCCCATTCAAGCACAGATACACCGCTACCATAGAGCCAGTCTTCATAGCCTATATCCTCTTCATTCTCTATCCTGTAAAGGTCAAAATGGTAAAGTGGAAGGCTTCCTTTGTATTCCTGCATTAAGACAAAGCTGGCAGAAGATACATTCTCTTGGACACAAAGCCCCTTGGCTATTCCCTGGATTAAGGTTGTCTTTCCTGTGCCAAGCTCTCCAACCAAAGAGACCACATCTCCTGGCCGAAACATCCTTCCGAGCCTCTCTCCTAACCTTTTTGTTTCATCAGGAGAGCCAACCTCTATCTCAAACCTCTCTGAAATGCTCTGCACAATCTTTCTTTTTATGAGTATAAATCAACAAGTAATCCACGAATATCATCTATTCTGGCCGCAAGTCTTATGGGGTCAATCTGTGCCTTTAGCACATCCTCAGTCAACCTTGCCAACTCCTCGTCTATCTTCTTAAGAATAATATGAACCTTCTCCTTTCCCACAAATCTTCCCTCTTTTCTCTCCTCTACCTGCCAGATGCCGTATATGGCGTTCTTTATAAATATGGTAACAAGCTCCTTATACTCCATCAAATGTGGGTATGTTGGGCTTTTTAGAAGCTGTTCCCCTTTTTTTTCTACCTCCTTTAGAAGGGCATCAAGCTCATTCCTTGTCTCTATTTGGCGAAAGCTCTCTCTCAGTTTTTCTGCGAATGCTGATGGTTTTTCCTCTTTAGCTAATATTTTGCCGTGTTTTTGGGCTTTTGTTTTTTTCCCTATCTCAACCTGGCCCTCAAACTCTCTGAATCTTGTGTGTGATTCTTCAACCTTCATAACCTAATTTTGTAATATTTAGCCAGGCAAAGCAAACTATGTAAAAAGGGAATTCAATGTAAAATTATCAATTAGCAATTATCAATTAGCAATGAAGAAGAGAAGTAATTTTGAATTGATAGTTGTTAGTTTTGCATTTTACATTGAATTTTTCCCGATTATTGCTTCAAGTGGCTAAACTGTTACCCTAATTTTAGCCTTTAGCTATCCTTTTGTCAACCCTTCAATATACCTCTGGGTAGAGTTGGAGGCTATGGCACCATCGCCTGCAGCAGTTATAATCTGACGCAATGATTTCTTTCTGCAGTCGCCTGCGGCAAATATGCCTTCTGCTGATGTCCTCATCTCCTCATCAGTGATGATATAGCCTGCTTCATCAAGTTTCAGCACTGCCTTTAGAAAATCGGTATTTGGAGTAAGCCCAACAAAGATAAAGACTCCGCTTGAGAGAATTTCTGATTCTTGTTGGGTTTTTAGGTCTTTTATCCTGACGCCCTCCAGTGCATTTTTTCCAAAAATCTCAGTAAGCTGGCAGTCCCAGATAAACTCTATTCTTTCATTAGAAAATGCCCTTTCCTGCAAGAGCTTTGTTGCCCTCAGCTTATCCCTTCTATGAACTATGCTAACCTTGCTGGCAAACTTAGTCAAAAATATTGCCTCTTTAATGGCTGTATCCCCTCCTCCGACAACAACTATCTCTTTATCTCTGAAAAAAGGTCCATCACAAGTAGCACAATAGGATACACCCTTTCCGCAGAATTTGGACTCCCCAGGAATACCCAGTTTTTTGGGAGAAGCGCCAACTGCCACAATCACTGCCAGGGATTCATAACCCCTATCCTCAACCTGCACCAGCCATTTTTCTCTCTTTTTCTCAATTGACTTCACATTCCCCAAAATAGACTCCAGGCCAAAAGAGCCTGCCTGTTTCCTCATCTTCTCTATCAGCTCAAAACCAGAGCTTCCCTCTAAACCCGGGTAGTTTTCAATGTAGGAGGTAGTAATTGCTTGGCTAAATAAGGTTTGGTTCTCAATCAAGAGGTTCTTTAGCTTACACCTTGCCGCATACAACCCTGCCACTAACCCTGCAGGTCCTGCTCCAATAATGATCACATCGTACATCTTTTTCTGTTTGATACCAAATTAAGTGTTGTAGGTTGTAACACTTTACCCATTTGAAGTAACCGAGTAAAGTTCAATGTAAAATGTAAAATTAGCAATTAGCATTTCAAAATTATTCCTCTTCTTCAAAAGTTAATTGATAATTGCTAATTGATAATTTTGCAATGAATTCTATTGCTTGGTTGTTGCTTCACTTTTAGATGGGTAAATAGTTACCTATAACTTACAACTTATTCTCTCAGTAGATATAGGCAGAAGAATATTGAATGTTGTGCCAAGACCAAGCTTAGTCTCAACATCAATCTTTCCACCGTGTTTTTCTATAATCTCCTTGCAGATAGAAAGACCAAGCCCAACACCTCGACTTCTGGTAGTAAAGAATGGCTCAAATATCCTTTCTCTTATTTCGTCAGCAATTCCTGTGCCTGTATCAGTGAAACTTATTTTGACAAAATCCTGCTCCTCTATCTTTAGGCTCTTTGTTTCAATCCTTAATATTCCCTCTTCTTGCATAGAATTTGCGGCATTTTGAATAATGTTGGTAAATACCTGCTCAAGCCTCCGCTGGTCAGCAAGAACAGAAGGTGTTTCTGGTAAAAGCTCTAATATCTTTTTTATCTTGCCAAGATTATGGTCGCAAAATGCCAAAGAATTCCTGATGAGTTGATGGAGGTCAATCTCGCTCTTTTCCAATTGCATCTTTCTCTCAAAATCGCAAAGCTCTTCACAGAGCCAATCCATTTTATTATAGGAAGTCTCTATCCTATCAAGGTAAACTATAGCCTCTGGATCCTTTACCTTATCTTTGAGGATATAGAGGCAAAGGCTTATGACAGCCAATGGATTGCGCAGGTCATGTGTTATCTTTCCAGCAATCTTGCCAATTGCTGTCATTTTCTCAGCAGCAAGAAGCTCTCTTTTTGCCTCATCTAATCTCTCTTCTAATTTTTGGTAGAGCATAGCCTTATCAATAGCTACTGAAGCAGTATTGATGATGATGGCAAAGACCCTTAGCTCATCTTTGGTAAAAGGAAGCCCGCGCAAGCAAGAAACCAAGCCAAGCTCTTTATCCGCTGAAGAAAGAGGGAGAGAGATGGAAGAAGAAAAACCCTTCTTTGTGGGTATTTTTGGAACACGGTCTTCCATCTTAATGGTTGTCCAGTCAAATTCAGAGGGCATGGGCTTCTCAGCAAGCACAAAAAACTTCTCCTCTATATGACTTTTTACCCTGGCGAAAAGCTGTTTTGTTGGCTCTTCTTTTGTAAATAGCCAGATCCTCTTTTGTTGAAAGAGGATAACGATAATAATTGCCTCAGTGTCCAAAAGGGCAAGAATTGCCTCAGAGACAGTGTTCATTATCTCTGAAAGATACAAGGAGGCTGAAATCTTCTGGCTGAATAAAAAGATTGCGTTAAGCTCGGATCTCTGCCCAGCTTTTTCTTGTTCGCCGTAAATTTTTTTTATCTGGGCTGAATAAAGCCGCTGGCGCGCCTCTTCCACCAATTCCATTGCCTTATCAAGGTCTCTTTCAGAGAAAGGGCTATGGTCGTGCTTGTTATTCAGATTAAGCACAGCTATCATTTCGCCATCCTCTTTTATTGGAAGAGAGAGCAGGGAGTCTGTATAATACCTTCCCTTTTTTCTCCCGGCCATAAAGCGAATATCTTCGTTGATGTCCCGAATGAGTAGCGGCTCACCATAAGCAGCCACCCAACCAGCAACGCCTTTTCCCATCTTGCCATGAGCAACAGCTATCACCTCTTTGGGCAGTCCCATAGAGGCAATCATAATCAGCTCTTCTTTCTCCTTGTCTAAGGACATGACTGAGCAGACCTCTATCTTCAGCCTCCTCCTTGCCTCTTCAACCAACCATAAAGATATTTCTCCTAACATATATGCAATCTAATAAATAATTTGATATATTGAAATTTGAAATTGGAAAATAGAAATGAGATTTGAAATTAGAAATTTGAAATTGGCAAGAGAGAGAAGATACGATTTCGAATTTCTTCCTAATTTCCAATTTCCAATTTCTAATTTCCAAAAAGAAATCAGAGGGAAAAACTTTTGAAAATGAACCGTCCCGATTTTTGCCAAAGTCCAGTAAATACTACTCCTCTACTACCTTTAGGAATGCCGCTACGACTGTTGGGTCAAACTGGGTGCCAGAGCATTCCTTGATTATAGTTAGAGCATCCTCTTTGCTCTTTCCCTTGCGATATGGCCTGTCTGAGGTGATAGCATCATAGGTATCAGCCACAGCAATGATTCTTGCACCTAAGGGGATATTCCCATCCTGCAAGCCATTTGGATAGCCCTTTCCATCAAACCTTTCGTGGTGATGCTTAATCACAGGCAGGGCTTGTGCCAAAAAGGAGACAAACTTTACAATCCCCTCAGATTTTACTGGGTGACCCTTTATCTCCAGCCATTCTTCATCATTAAGATTGCCTGGTTTTAGAAGGACAGAGTCTGAAATTCCAATCTTTCCTAAGTCGTGAAGCAGTCCAGCATACATTACCATTTCTATCTCCTCTTGTGATAACCCCATTCTTTCAGCTATCTTCAGAGAATAGGTCGTTACCCTCTCTGAATGTCCCATTGTATATGGATTCCTTGTCTCAAGCTCAGCAGACAAAGCCTTGATAATCCCAGCATATAGCTCCTGCATTCCAACATATATCTTGGCATTCTCAAGGGATATGGCTATCTGAGGGGCTATGGTTGCCAAAAATCTTATGTTCTGTTCAGAAAACTTATGGATGGAAAGGCTGTTTATCCTGACAACGCCAATGATATTGGCTTTTGCTACCAGAGGAAGGCTGAATTGAGATTTAATCGGACCCCTTTCTTCTTTCGAGTCTGGGTGCCTTATCGCTGCTGATAGGGTCATCTCATCTTCAATAAAATCAACACCTGTCAGGTCAGAGAGAAGGGATAGGATCTCAGACCTTATTCCTTCTTTTATAGAAGAGGCAATGGGCTTCTGCGAAACAAGCCTTACCCTCGGCTTATTCTCAGAAAAGAAAGCCAAAGAAAGAATATCTACCTCCATCACCTCTTGTATCGTAGTCATAGCCAGATCAAGAATCTCCTCAATACTAAAGCTCCTGCCCAAAGCCTCTCCCAGCTTATTGAGAAGCACCATCTCCTCAATATTTCTTTTGGTAATAGAGGAAAGCCCAGCATGCTCAAGAGAGATAGCGGCAACTGTAGCTAAGACAGAGAGAAGGGACTGGTCTTTTTTGGTAAAACTCCTATCTTCTTTGGTGATGTTCAGGTTCAAGACACCTATGGTCTTCTCCATCACCTTCATCGGGATAGAGAGGCTGGATATTATCCTTCTTTTGCTTCCTGATAGAGGAAGATTTGAATCCTTTTTACCCAGAAGCATAGGCAGACCTTTCTGGGCAACTAAGCCAGCAATCCCTTCCCCAAGTTTGATACTTACCCTCTCATATACCTCTTGAGGAAGACCTGAGCCAACCTTTACCTTGAGAAGCTTTGTCCTCTCATCAAGGAGCATAAGCGAACCTTCATCTGCACCACTTGCCTTGAGGCTGGCAGAAAGGATTTGGGAGAGAAGCTCTTCTGGTTGGGGAGATTTGGTTAGGGTTTCAGAGATCTCACATAGTTCAGATAGATATATATCAGTTTTCATAAATTCCCTTCTTAAGTTTTGAGATTTTATTAAAGTTTTCGTAACTATTTACCTGGGAGTGAAGAAAAATGGAATTCAAAATTCAATGTAAAATTATCAATTAGCAATTATCAATTAACATTTGAAGAAGAGGAGTAATTTTGAATTGATAGTTTAGGATTGTTTAGTTTTGCATTTTACATTGAACTTTACTCGGTTACTTCATAAGATTTGAGTGTTACGCTACTCTTTTATCACCAACCCATCATTAGTTATCTCATACTCCCTTATTCTTTTATCGTGATTTGAGCCACGCATCTTGATGACAGAGATTACCCTCTTAATAATATCATTAGCCTCTTTATACCTCATGGTGATAATGGCATCAATCACTACAGAAAGCTGGGTTGTTGTAACACCAAACCTTTCCTCTGGCATCTCTGAAGAAAGAAGCAATGTTACCCCTAACCCTGAGAGTTGAGTAACCAAAGAAAGAAGGTAATTCTTTAGGTTGACTGGGTCAGCAATGGTTATGGAGATGTCTGAGATAGAGTCAATCACTACTCGCTCTATCTTATTTTCTCTAATCAAAGAGATCAGTTGATAGTGAAATTTATCCACAGAAAGCTCCACAGGCGAGGCATGGCATAAGATTATCTTCTCTTCTTTAACTAACTTGTCAAGCTCAATCCCTAAGGTTTTAGCCATAGAGAAAAGATGTGGAGGCGATTCCTCAAAGGAGACAAGGAGACCTTTCTGGCCATTCCTTGCTCCTTCATCTAAAAACTTGAGAGAAAGAATGGTCTTTCCAGTTCCAGACTGGCCAGCAAGCAGGGTAGCAGAACCAAGATACAGGCCACCATTGGTCATTTTGTCCAATCCTTCAATACCTGTCTTTATCCTCTTTCTCTCACAGGATTCTATTGGAATGGCAATCTCTATAGGTTTTAATCTTGGATAGACATTTATCCCGGAGCTATCTATAAGAAACCTGTGCCTTCCAGCAAAATAGTCTGTGCCACGCATCTTTAGAACCTCAATATAATTCCTTCGTAAGTACCCCTTTCTATCAGAGGAGAGAACAATTATACCATCAGCAATGTTAAAGACTGGGTCAGTTAGGGCCTCATTCTCTGTATATTCTCCAATCAAAAAGGCTGTGCATTGAAGGACAGAAAGCTCTGCTGCCAATCCATAGATAAGCCGACGCATCGCATCCTGACCACCAATGATTGAGCTTATTGCCTTAAAGGAGTCGATCAAGACAAAGGAGGCAGACTCTTTTTCTATCTCTTCCCTGATAAAATTAATCACCTCTCCTATTCCCTTTCCCTCTTGCACATTTTTAAGGACTGTGGTTAAATCTCTAAGCTTAATATGCTCCTTAAACTTCTCTAATTCAAAAAAGTTGAATTGCTGAAGGTATCTCAGAGTCTTGATTGGTGGTTCAGAGACAGTAGAGAAGCAAACAGCCTTATTCTGCTGGCCTGCATTAAAAAAGAGCATCTGATAGCAGAAGATTGTCTTCCCTGAACCAGGTGGTCCGCAGACAATATTTAAGGAGTATTGGGGTAGTCCACCCCCTAAGATAACATTGTCCAAACCCTTCAGTCCCGTTGGAATTATTGGCAATTTTGCCTTCTTCATTCTTTACCTCCCTAAATCTTTTTTATCAAACCATAATTATAATAAGTTCAGCAATACTTATCAAGAAGAATTCTTGGCTTCCAGATCTTCCCCAACTTTATTTATTAAAAAAGAGCGACAAAAAAAGAATTAAAGGAAAAAGGTAACCGCTTAAGCATCTCCATTAGGAGTGTCCCGACGGCTAAAAACATCTCTTACACCATAGTAAGAAAAGGAGATAAGGAGATTATGGGGATATTGGAGATATATTTTATAAAATCTATCTCCCTATCTTTCTTATCCCCATATCCCCTTTATTTACACACCATCTCCCTTTTCACCTTTTTTACACCTTGAAATGCTAAATGCTAAATTTGCAATTTGCAATACTATATTCCCTTGTAATTTTATAAGGGTTTTTATATACTAATGGCATGGAATGTAATATAGAAAAAAATAATGAAAGATGCAACTGCACTTATGAACCTTGCCAAAGAAAGGGCAGGTGTTGCGACTGTCTTTCTTACCACCTTAAGATGAAACAGCTTCCAGCCTGTTGTTTTCCTGCTGATATAGAGAAGACTTATGACAGGAGCTTTGAGAGATTTGCTAAGCTGGTAAGATAATGGGAAAGACTATAACTGAAAAAATAATCTCTGATCATACGCAGGCAAAGGTAAAGGCAGGCTCCTTTGTGGTTGTAAGTGTAGATTCTGCCCTCCTTCAGGATGGAACAGGTCCGCTCTGTGTTAGAAAATTATCTGAGCTTGATCTCCAAGTTCTTCAATCGCCCAAAAAGTGTGCCATATTTCTTGATCATGCCTCCCCAAGCCCTAAGATGGAGCTTTCTAATGACCACAAACTCCTGCGAGATTTTGCCAGAGATAAGGGCTTCTATCTCTCTAATATTGGCGAAGGAATATGCCATCAGCGAATGGCAGAGTCCTTTATTGCACCCGGCGAGATAGTCGTTGGGGCAGACTCTCATACCTGCACAGGTGGGGCGTTAGGTGCCTTTGCTACAGGAATGGGTTCAACGGACATTGCAGTTGCCATAGGATTGGGATATACCTGGCTCAAGGTGCCGCCTGTGATAAAGGTTGAGTTGAAAGGCAGGCTTTCTGTTGGGGTATATTCCAAAGATATTATCTTGCATCTTATCGGAAAGATTGGCGCAGATGGCGCTGGATATAAGTGTTTAGAGTTTTCAGGCGAGACAATCTCTTGCTTGAGCATGGAGGATAGGCTTTGTATCTCAAATATGGCTGTAGAGGCTGGGGCAAAGGCAGGAATTATGCCATCTGATGATATAACATTGGAGTTTCTTAAGAAGCAAGGACGAGAGAATGAATGGAAAGGGCTTTCTGCTGATATAAATGCAGGGTATGAATCAGAGATAGAGATTGATTGTTCATCGCTTATCCCCCAGATTGCCTCTCCACACAGCGTTGACAATATCTCTGAGGTGAAAGAGAAGGAAGGAACAAAGATTGACCAGATTCTTATTGGCACCTGCACAAATGGAAGGCTTTCTGACCTTAGGGTTGCGGCAGAAATACTTAAAGGAAAGAAGGCAAAAACCAGACTTCTTATCCTTCCTGCTTCAGCCTTTGTCTATCTTGAGGCAATAAAAGAAGGGATAATAGAGGCCTTGCTCTCTGCAGGCGCTGTAATTCTTCCACCTGGATGTGGACCCTGCGTAGGAATACATCAAGGTATTTTAGGGGATGGAGAGATTTGTTTGTCAACGGCAAATAGAAATTTTAAGGGAAGGATGGGAAATCCAAACGCAGAAATCTACTTATCGTCCCCAGCAACAGCAGCCGCTTCTGCTTTAACAGGAACAATCACTGATCCGAGGAGGTTTTTTTGAATAAAAATCGTAACTATTTACCCATCTAACAGTGAAGCAATAACCAAATAAAAATAGAATTCATTGCAAAATTATCAATTAGCAATTATCAATTAACTTTTGAAAAAGAGGAATAATTTTAAAATGCTAATTGCTAATTTTACATTTTACATTGAACTTTACCCGCTACTTCAGATGAGTAAAGTGTTACTGAAAATCTTTACCTCTTGTGATAGTTCAAGGTTACTTACTAATTAGAAAATGCAAGAGATCCTTTCCTTTGAAGGCCATCTTTTAGAAATAGAGAAAGAGATAGAAAGAGCTGATAATCCAGATAGCTTGAAGGCTCTAAAGAGAAGGCTTTCTTTAGAAAAAAAGAACTTCTCGGAAAATCTTTCTCCATATCAGAAGGTTCTATTGGCAAGACACCCTAAAAGACCACACCTTTCTGACTACATAGAAGGCCTCTTTTCAAATTTTATTGAGCTTTCAGGGGACCGCCTCTTTGCTGATGATCAGGCTATTATCGGAGGTTGTGGGATAATAGGAAAAAAGAAAGTGATGGTCATAGGCCAGGAGAAGGGAAGATCCACACAGGAGAAGATTAAAAGAAACTTTGGTATGGCTCATCCAGAGGGGTATCGCAAGGCAAGAAGGTTGATGGAGCTATCAGCCAGGTTTGGCATACCTGTTCTTACCTTTATTGACACATCTGGTGCCTATCCTGGAATTGGCGCTGAAGAAAGAGGCCAATCTTTAGCCATAGCCGAATCAATCTGTGCCTCTTTTAATCTTGCTGTGCCTATTATTTCAACCATAATAGGAGAAGGCGGCTCTGGAGGAGCATTAGCCATTGGTGTCTGTGATAGGCTGTTGATGCTTGAATACTCTATTTACTCTGTAGCCTCGCCTGAAGCCTGTGCAGCTATTCTTTGGAGGGACCAATCAAAGACTGAAGAAGCATCTTGCAATCTCCATCTTACAGCCTCTGATTTATCCAGATTAGGAATTGCCGACCAGATTATAAAAGAGCCAATAGGTGGTGCTCATTGGGATTATGATAAGATTACCAGAGAACTAAAGAGCGTCTTACTCTCCAATTTGAAAGAGCTGATAGGAATGGATAAGGGTAAGCTTTTAGAAAAAAGGAGGGAGAAATTTAGAAAGATAGGGGTATTTGAAGAGGGTATAAAGGTCTGGTAACTATTTACCCATCTAAAAGTGAAGCAACAACCATGTAAAGGGAATTCATTGCAAAATTATCAATTAGCAATTATCAATTAGCTTTTGAAGAAGAGAAATAATCTTAAAATGCTAATTGCTAATTTTACATTTTACATTGAACTTTACTCGTTACTTCAGATGAGTAAAGTGTTACAAGGTCTGAGGGTAACCGCTTAAGCATCTCCATTAGGAGTGTCCAAATGGAGATAAATCCACTAGCAAATTTAACATTTCAAATTTAGCAAAAGCAAATTTAAGGAAAGAAATATAGCGACTCAAGATGCTATCTAAAGAAAATTTGAAATGATAAATGCTAAATTTGCAATTTGCTAGTGAAATTTCTTATTATCCTTTCGAACACTACCTGAACGGTTACGGTCTGAGGAAAGAGGATGCCATCTGAATCGGATTCTGGTAATCGGTAATCAGTCTTGGTGTTTAAGAACAAAACTGATATGCTTTGTTAATCAGAGATTTTTCTTGTAAAATCTTAAAGGGATAAAATATACTTTACAAAATGAAAATTCCACAGATTGACTTTATAGGAAGGAGGAAGCCTTGCCTTATTGTTTCTGGCTTGCTTATGGTGATAGGGTTGGTTGTCTTTCTCTTCTTTCCCGCAAGTGCAAAATATGGGCTTGACTTTTCAGGCGGAACAATGCTTGATGTCAAATTTGAAAGACCAATAGCTGTAAAAGAGCTTGAGGATATAAGAAAAGGGCTTGAAAAGAACGGAATTAAGGCCTCTATTCAGCAGATTGGAAAAGGAAATGAGATCATTATTAAGACTAAAGGCACACAGGATGAAAAGACATCTGGCGTGATAAAGAAGATATTAGAAGAAAAAGAGAAAAATTTCTCTTGGTCAAGCACTTATGTGGGGCCATCTGTAAGTAAAAACCTTAAATCATCAGCTCTAAAGTCTATTCTGCTTGGCTGGATTTGTATGCTCATTTATATAGCCTTCAGGTTTGAGTTTAGGTGGGCTGTGGCTTCAATCATTGCTATAATTCATGATGTGCTTATAACCTTAGGGATATATCTTCTTACTGGAAGGGAGTTTAATACACCAACTGTAGCCGCCTTCCTTACCCTCATCGGTTTCTCTACAAACGATACCATTGTTGTTTTTGATAGAATAAGGGAGAACCTGAAGCTCACCCGGAAAGAGGATTATGGTGTGGTTATCAATAATAGCATCAACCAGACATTAACCAGAACGATTATTACCAGTCTTACTGTATTATTTACGGCTGGAGCACTTTATTTATTTGGAGGAGGAGAGGTGGCTGACTTTGCCTTTGTAATGACCTTCGGAGTCTTTATTGGCACATACTCCTCAATCTTTGTCGCCAGTCCAATCATTTATGAGTGGCACATAAGAAGCAAGGTGAAATAGTAATATTTTTTTGCTCCTTGCAAAAAATATCTTGACATAAAAATAGTTTATATGATATAAAAATAAAAATTTAGCCAAGGAGGAGGAAGTGAAAAAGATTATCGTAGTGATGGGGATATTGATAGTCTCTGGGCTATCAGCAGCGGAAAAAGGAGTATCATCACAGGATACAAAAGGAAAGCCAGTAGCGTCACAACCAGCAGTAGAAAGGGTAGGAACTTCAGGCGTCTCTATGATTAACGCCCTGGAGATACTTCAGAAGAAGGTAGAGGCTGCCTGGGCCTGTGAGGCAAAAGCTGTGGCAGTAGCAGAAGAGGCAAAGATTGCTGAGGCTGAAATGATAGCTGATGCCTTAGCAGCAGAACAGGCACTTAAAGAGTCAGAGTCATTAGCCAGGGTTACAGGGGCCGAAAGAAAGTATGCTGAGTTAAAGGCAATGTCTGCTGAAGCTGCGGCAAAGATGGCTGTAGCCTCTGCAGAATCAGCTAAGGCGGCTGAGAAAGCGGCTTATGCTATCCTTGATGATGCTAAGGCTTTAGAGGCACAAATAAGGGCTGATGTAGAGATAAGAAAGGAAGAGCTTGTTTTTGCTAAGGTAAAGAGGGATGAGTATATAAAGATAGCTCATGAGCTTTATGGGCTTGGTCAAAAGGCATTAGAGGCTGGAAACTCTGCTTTAGCCATTGAATATGGAAAGAAGGTGAGCCAAAATATGGCTTTGGCACAAGAAGCAGAAAAGGATGTCCAGAACAAAGAGATAGCCCTTCAGCAGATGGATAGAAGGCTTAAGGCACAGATTGACAACACCCAGGCAAACTTAGAAAGAGCCAAAGCCATTGTCTCTATGGCTAAAGAGGCTGAAAGCCGGGCGATTATGGAGGCAGATGCAGCAAAATCAGCGGCACAAAAGGCTCAAATAGCCCTTGAAGCGAGTAAGCAGACAGAGTTAAAGGTAAAGGCTCAGGCAGAAGCAGCTAAAGAGGCTTTCAATTGGGTAAAGGCAAAACACGAGGTTGCTAAGCAGGCTCAAGCAAAGGCAATAGCTGAGGTAGAGGTGGCCAGATTGACTGAAGAAGCAGCAAGGGTTGCGGCAAAATATGCTGAAGAGGAGAGAAAGAGGGCTAAAGAGATCCTAAGAGAAGCAGAAAAAGCAATAAAAGGATACTAATAAGTGAATGGTGAATT
>JASEHO010000129.1 GCA_030018505.1 bacterium | reverse complement strand
ACTCTATCTCTATAATTCACTATCTTTTTATCCACCGAGTAACTGAGGCATTACGGTTACTTTTTTAGAAGCTGATAACTAAAGGGGTTACATGGAAAAACTAAATACTTCTTGCCAAAGAGATAAAATTATGGTATAATATTTCCTAAAAGTTAAGGAGGTACGAATGAAGAGTGATATTGAGATTGCTCAAGAGGCTAAATTAAGGCCGATTGTAGATGTAGCAAGGGATTTGGGGCTTTTGGAAGATGAGCTTGAACTTTATGGGAAGTATAAGGCTAAGGTTTGTCTATCTGTGATTGATAGGCTGAAAGATAAGCCTCAGGCAAAGTATATTGATGTTACAGCTATCACACCAACACCCTTAGGTGAGGGAAAGACAACAACCACTGTTGGCTTAGGCATGGCCTTAAATAGAATAGGAAAGAAGGCAGTAATCGCTATAAGACAGCCATCCCTGGGTCCTGTCTTTGGAATTAAAGGGGGTGCTGCAGGTGGAGGTTATTCCCAAATAATTCCTATGGAGGACTTCAATCTTCATTTGACCGGTGATACCCATGCTGTTTCTATTGCCCATAACCTTTTAGCGGCATTCATTGACAACTCTATCATCAAAGGAAATCCCTTAAATATTGACCCTTTATCTATTACCTTTCGGAGGGTGGTTGATGTCTCTGATAGGTCATTGCGAAATATTGTCATAGGATTGGGCGGAAGGGATAATGGACTGCCCAGAGAGACAGGTTTTGATATATCTGTTGCCTCTGAGGTGATGGCCATACTTGCCTTGACTACAGGACCAAAGGATATGAGAGAAAGGCTTGGCAGGATAGTCATTGGCACAACCTATGATGGAAAGCCAGTAACAGCAGAAGACTTAAAGTGTGCTGGGGCAATGGCTGTTCTCCTAAGAGATGCCATAAAGCCAAACCTTATGCAGACCTTAGAGGGAACTCCTGCCTTTGTCCATGCAGGGCCATTTGCTAACATAGCCCATGGGAACAACTCCATCTTAGCCGATATGATTGCTACCAAGTGTGGTGATTATGTGGTTACAGAGTCTGGATTTGGTGCGGATATTGGAGCGGAGAAGTTTTTGAATATAAAGTGTAGATACTCAAGGCTCATTCCAGATACAGTAGTTTTAGTGGCAACCATCAGAGCCTTGAAGATGCATTCGGGTAAGTTCTCTGTCGTGGCTGGAAAGCCTCTTGACCCAGGTCTTTGCCAGGAGAATATCCCTGCCTTAGAAGAAGGGTGTTGTAACCTGGCAAAGCAGATAGAGAATATGAGGTTGCATGGCCTTCCTGTTGTCGTGGCTATAAACAGGTTCACCCCAGATACAGATAATGAGATTGAGTGTGTAAGGAAGATAGCCCGTGAGGTTGGCGCCTTAGACGCTGTTCCTTGTACTAATTGGGCAGAGGGTGGAAAGGGTGCAGAAGAGCTTGCAGAAAGGGTTGTAAATGCTTGTAATGAACCAAAGAATTTTAAGTTTTTATATCCCTTAGATGCATCAATAAAAGAGAAGATAGAGACGATTGCCACTAAGATATATGGGGCAAAGAGGGTTGTCTATGAAGCCTTGGCTGAAAAGAAGATAAAGCTCTATACAGAGTTTGGCTATGATAAACTGCCGATATGTATGGCTAAGACCCATTTATCATTATCCCATGACCCTGCTCTTAAAGGAAGACCAGAGGGCTTTGACTTTCCAGTAAGGGATATAAACGCCTCTGTTGGTGCAGGATTCTTATATCCCTTGTGTGGTGCGATGAGGACTATGCCAGGCCTTCCATCTGTTCCTGCAGGCACAAAGGTGGATATAGATGAGGAAGGCAAGGTAGTTGGACTGTTTTAGAAAAAGCCGTGAATGTCTGACGAATACTTTATCCGAGAGGCCTTAAAGGAGGCAGAGAAGGCAAGGGCTAATGGTGAGGTTCCAATTGGAGCTGTAGTTGTCTTAAACGGCGAAATTATAGCCAGAAGGCATAATGAGGTAGAAAAAAGCGGTGACCCTACAGCCCATGCAGAGATTCTTGCTTTAAGGGATGCTTTCCGACTCTCAAAGGACAAATGGTTATATGGTCTCCATTTATATGTAACATTAGAGCCTTGCCAGATGTGCTTTGGAGCGATGTTCTTGTATAGAATTGAAAGGCTGGTCTTTGGAGCGCATTCTAATACCTGGAAAAAGGAGGGAGAGAAATTCCTTCAAGACTTAAATCATACGATTAAGATAGAAGAGGGCATATTAAGTAATGAATGTAGCAAGATACTTTCAGAATTTTTTAAGGACATAAGATGATTTGTAAGTTATCAGAAGAGGACATAGAGCAGGCTGTAGGTATATTTGCTCAATATCCAAAGGATTTTAACTCATTAGGGATAAAGAGATTAAAAGAAGAGTTAGAGGAATACGCAGGAGAATCTGTAAGTTTAGAGACAAAAGGTTTCTTTGTTGAGAAGGAGGCATCTCAGGTGATTGGCTTGATTGGGTATGTGATGCGACCAAGCAATGAATATGAGATAACCTGGTTGGCTGTCCGTCCTGACTGGCAGAGAAGGGGAATAGGAAAAGGGCTTCTTGAGTATGTTGAACAGACATTAAAGAATTTTCGGTCTGAATGGCTAAAGTTAGAGGTGCCAAATGACCCAGCAACGATGAACTTTTATTCAGCTATGGGATTTTCAGAAGAGCTTTCTGAATTTTCAGAGAGAAATAAGGTTATCTATAAAAAGAAGCTGTTGGCTTTTAAGCCAACATTTAAGGCAGGAATAAGTGGGGATGGGTTATGGAAATAAATAGTAACCGTTGTAGCCCAAGAGTGTTCAAAGGGAGATAATTCATTTCAAATTTAGCATTGCAAATTTAGCATTGCAAATTTGAGGAAAGAGATATATAGACTGACAAGGCAAATCTTGCCAAATTTGAAATGATAAATGCTAAATTTGCAATTTGCAATGAATTTATCCCCTTGTCTGATATAATCTTCATATCCACATATTCCTTTTTAAAGAGGTTAGAAAATGAGTGAATGTATCTTAGTTAGACATGCCCAGACAGACTGGAACAAGAAACAGATTTTCAGGGGAAGAGCAGAGGTTGAGTTAAATAGAACAGGTATTCGCCATGCAGAAAAGACCTCAACCCTCTTAGCCGAGGTTAATGTTGATACTATCTGCACCTCGCCGCTTAAGCGATCTCTGGTAACTGCCCAAATCTTGGGAAGACCTCATAACTTAAAGCCAAAAGAGGTAAAAGGCCTGATTGATATTGATTATGGAGATTGGCAAGGGCTTCTACAAGAGGATGTAGAGAGGGATTTTCCAGCTATATATCAAAAGTGGAAGGAAGAACCCGATAAGGTTAAGTTTCCAGGGGGAGAGTCTCTGAAGGATGTGAGAGATAGGACAGTAAAGGTCTTTGAGGAGGCTCTTTCTTCCTGTAACTTTTTCCTCTTGGTGAGCCATCGGGTGGTGATTAAGGTTATTCTTCTTCATGTCTTGGGCCTACCACTTTCTAGTTTCTGGAAGGTCAGACAGGACCCTTGTGCCATAAGCCGGGTTGAGCAGACGAC
Source organism: bacterium (assembly GCA_030018505.1). GTDB lineage: Bacteria > UBA9089 > UBA9088 > UBA9088 > JAGUXG01 > JAGUXG01. Next base: position 411 of record JASEHO010000129.1, on the reverse strand, counting down.
CTCTGGGCTTTCCCTTATCTCTATGAATGAGGGACACCATCTCTATAAGCCTTCAAAGGAGAGAAGAGAAGACTTTTAATGGAAGAAGAGACAGAAGGAATAAGAAGGTTTATTGAAGCCTTGAGCACATTAAGACACGACTTATTGAACGATTTTACAGTGATAAGTGGAGGGCTTAGTGCTTATACTATGACCAAAAATGAGAGGCTCTTAGAGAATGCGACAAAGGCTACGCAGAGGGCTATTGAAAGGCTTAAAAAGACAAAGGATACAGAACTTTTCCTCTCATTAGGTGGGAAGATGCTATAAACATAATGGTAACCGTTCAGGTTATCCATCAGAAGTGTAAAAAAGGAGATAAGGAGATAAGGGAAATATGGAAAATGGTAAAATAACGGGTGATTGATAATT
>JASEHO010000128.1 GCA_030018505.1 bacterium | reverse complement strand
ATTTTTGAATAACTCCAGCCATTGCAGGCATCTATAAGCTTTTTTGTATCTATTGCTGTTATTTCGCAGTAAGTCTATTATTATATTGGGATTACAGGAAGAATTTAAGAACTCAACCATGCTTAGACTATCTTAGGAACCTTGAAGAAATTACCTTCGCTTTCAGGGGCATTTCTTAAAAGACTTTGGCTATCAAATTTATTATCTACTTTATCTTCTCTTAATCTTTCCCCTAATGGAAGGACATTAAAAGTAGGAGTTACATTTTCTGTATTTAATTCATTAACTTTTTCTACGTAATTTAAGATTTCTTTTATTTGCTGCGAAAGAGTATTCTTTTCTTCTTCGCTAAGGCTTAGGCGAGATAGAAGAGCTAAATGTTCTATTTCTTTTTTAGTAATTTCAGCCATAACAATTCCTTTTTAGTAAAAAATTTTAATACTTATTTTAAAATAATGCAAGTATTATTTTTTATAGACAATGGCTGGTATAGGCAGATGGTATCCACCTTTTATTTAATACATAATAAGGGAGACCAATCCCCCAGTACCTGATGTTGCTTCTTACTCTGTTTGGCCCAGCAGTTTTTTGACCTCTTTTACCTTTCTGGACTCTGGAGCAAGTTTAATGACCTTATTCAAATACTTCTTTGCCTTCTCTGTTTCTCCTTTCTTCTGGTAAGCCCGGCCTAAGTTGAGATAGATTTGGAGTAGGAGCTCATCAGGGAAGGCCTTCGGACTCTTTTTCTTGAGCTTGAGCAGATACTCTGAATCGGTTATGGCAAACTTAAGCCGATCAAAAAAGTCCGGTAGACCCAGGCTATTATTTGCCCGAATCATCCTGACAGTGATATTATCAGGGGCAATCTTAACCGCCTCATTCATCTTCTCTATCCCCTGGTTTACATATCTTAGCTTGGAGATAGGAAACCAGGCATCACGACCTTTTAAGGTGAGAGTGCTTCCATACCATGCCAGAACCTCGACATTATCTGGTTCAAGCCAAAGGACCTTTTTAAATACCTTCTCTGCCTCTTTGACCGCCTTCTCATCCCCCTCGACACCTTTGTGGTGATAATCTATCCCCAATTTAAGCAATATCTTCACATTCTCTGGTTCCTTCTTTAGTAGTTCTTCTAATTTGCCCATCTCAGAAGCAAGTGCTGTATTCCCCATTCCCAACATAAAGATTACCACAAAAACAGCGGTTTTCATCTTTCGCCCCCAGCTGCAAAGATTTCGTTAAACTTCATCAATAACCCCATATCCCCCTTGACCTTGTATTTTCCCTGCATAAAGCAGGCAGCACCATCAAGCCTGCCCTGGCTGATCCCAAGCCAGATATCAGAGGGTGTGGTGATAGTCAAATCAGGGTTTTCTATCCTGCCTGCCTGGCATGTACATCTTTCATCCCCAATAGAGAGATACCATTCTCCCTGTTCGGCTCCTGTGACTATAAATTGAATGGCAGCATCAAGTCCCCTAGATGCTTTTGGAACAAAGGCTGTGGGCATCCCCTCAATCGCTTCCTTGCATGTTTTAGGAAAGGTTTGGGTATTGGTTTCTGAATTCAAAGATTCTTCTTCTGTGCTTTTCTCAGCAGAGTCGGAATCGAGCCAGCCCATCTCCTGCCAGTATTTGTAATCGGCCCTAAAGAATTTATGATGGGAAGAGACGAGATCCCTCATGAACTTATGGAAGATGGTCTTATTTCCTGTTGTAGGATAATCCCTTTTCTCACCGATAGCAGCTATAAGATTTGCGCCTGTCCTTTTGGCTTGAGCAAAGAGGGATTCTTTATCAGAAAATTCACCGGGTGTTACACCTATTCCATAAACCCTTCCAACCACACTCGCACCCAGGGCAGACAAGACCCCAGAAAGGTAGTTAGCTGTCTCCTCCTCGCCATACCCAGCAGAAACCGAAATGGCTACTCCATATTTTCCCTGTAATTGTGGCCTGTGTCCAAGCCAGACACATCTGTCTAAAAAGGTCTTCATCTGAGCCGTTACTGAAAAGATATAGGTTGGAGAGGCCATGATGATACCGTCTGCACCAAATATCTTTTCCACCAACCCTTTCATGTCATCATCCTGGGGACATTCCCCTTCAGAGAGACATCTCCCACACCCCTGGCAGTACCCAATCTTCAGATCAGACAAGATCACAATCTCTGTTTCGGCCCCAAGCCTTTTGGCCTCTTCCATCACATAAGAGACCAATTGATAAGTGTTGCCCATCTTTCGATGCGGACTTCCAACGATTCCAAGGATCTTCATTCCCTTCCTCCTTTTGTTCAATTTTAATAATGACTCATATGCTGAGAATGCCTCCCCAGATAAATTCCTTTTAAGGTAACTTTTTGGAAATTTTAAGGTGAAGATAAGACCAATCCCAAGTTGAAGAGCAACTGGAAAGAGGATGGTAAAGGGAAGATTTATTGGTTTTGCAAGGCTTATCAGGAAGCTGACCAAAAAGATGGTCCCCCAGACAAGGGTAATGATGAAATTAATAGCCTTAAATTGAGGGGTCTGCCAGACTATTTCAGGCTCGCCCTCTTTGGCAAAGTGATAGGTGAAGGGCTCCTTGCCAAGCAATAGGGGAATAAAGGCAACAAGGGTTAGGGTAAGGTAGATATTGGCCTGGGTGTAGTCTATGAATACCTTGAATAATCTATCTCCAAAGAGATGAGAAGAGGTAAATCCGATTAAAAATAGAGAAAAGAATCCTATATCAAAGTAACTGATTTTGGAATAGACCCTGGCCAGGACAAAATAGATGATCATTAGAACAAAGGCCAGATCAAGCCCTATCCTTGCAGCCTCTTGACCCAGATGAGCCATTGTAGAAAAAATAAGCAGGGGAACAAAGGTGCCTATTTTATAGAAGATCTTTTTTAACATTAAAACCTCACACTCATTCCTGCCTCCAAACTTGAAGAAAAGATGACCTTATCTTCGAAGATAAGGTCACTCCTCGAGAGGATTGACAATGAGACTTTCTCCCCAATGGGAATATCCAGACCAGTGGAGGACCTAAAACCAAATGGCTTAAACCTGCTATCACCTGTGCCTATGTACCCTGCAATCCCCATCTGGTTGAGCCATATCTTATGGAGCATTGCCTCTAAAACGATACAGACCGATAGATATTCATGGGCGCCTCCCTTGCTTTTAAACATCTGGTGGTGGACAATCTCTAAGCCATAGGCGTATTTTTCTGCCACGTAGTGTACAAACTGGGCACCATAATGATGATTGAATAAGTCCATCTCTGCATAGTCAAAAGAGGTTTTGGTTGTTCCAATTCCACCAAGAAGCCTAAATCTATTTTCAGCATATGCCTCTGAAAGAACAAACATTGTAAACAACAAAGACAACGAAAGACATAGAGGTCTATTGTTCATCTCGCCACTCCTCTATCTTCGAAATTACCTCATCACACCACTTAATATCCACCTCATAGTGCCTTAATCCATTGACAACGGTAAGATGACAGAATGGATTATTGAGGGATGAGGTATACTGATGAATCATCTTTAAGGTCTCCAATTTCTCCTGGGGACGCAGAAATGCCCAAAATAGCCCAAGGATTTGCTCTGAAAGACAAAGTTCCTAAAAAATATAATATCAAAGATCCATAAAGCAATATTGCAAATAAGATCTTTGTATATATTTTTAGAAATTTTTCCGCTCCATCTGATAGAGCGGTGTTGTGCTGCATGGTTTCAATTACTGCCCCTGTTATAGCCACAATCGCCACATTAATTGGGCGGCAATGAACCAACAAAGCGGTGACAGTAAATATCATTGCAAATAAAAGGTTTATGCCTCTTATTTGCAATGAATGATAGGAATTTTGATTTTAGGGCAATTCGGAAGAAGTGTTATAGAAATGCCCCTCAGATGTTTTTTTGTGCTTTGAGTCTACTGATTTTGCATTATAGTTTTATAGAAATGATTGTGTCAAGTGAAAAGTTGAGGGAAAGAAAAAGATTTGGGGAATGATTTGGGGAATCGGGCAGCCAAAGA
>JASEHO010000127.1 GCA_030018505.1 bacterium | reverse complement strand
TTGTTACCGATTACCTGATTACCGATTACCATACTTCAAATGAGTAAAGTGTTACAGCAAAACAGATTTTAATGAGCATGGGAATTTCATAAATTGAGTTATAAATATGGCTTATACAGCAGATAAAATTCAGGTTTTAGAGGGGTTAGAGGGTGTCCGCAAGCGTCCCTCTATGTATATCGGGGATACCTCAGTCAGGGGTCTTCATCACCTTGTCTATGAGGTGGTTGACAACGCCATAGATGAGGTTTTGGCTAATGAGTGCGATAGGATTGAGGTGGTTATCCATAAAGATGAAAGCTGTAGTGTCCTTGATAATGGTCGGGGAATCCCAGTTGACAATCATCCCATTTATAAGAAGCCTGCAGTTGAGGTAGTCCTCTGCACCCTGCACGCTGGTGGCAAGTTTGAGTCTGGAGCCTACAAAATCTCTGGTGGATTGCACGGCGTGGGTGTCTCTGTAGTTAATGGGCTTTCTGAGTGGCTTGAGGTAGAGGTATATCGGGATGGCAATTGCTACCATCAGACCTATAAAAGGGGAAAGCCACAAGGAAAATTGGAAATTACTGGAAAGTCAAAGAAGAGGGGAACAAGGGTTAGATTTCTACCTGATTCTAAGATCTTCTCTGAGACAATATTCAGCTTTGAACTTCTTTCTCATCGTCTCCGAGAGCTTGCCTTTCTAAATAAGGGTGTCTTTATCAAGATAAGTGATGAGAGGAGTGGCAAATCTGAAACCTTTCAAGCAAAGGGTGGCATAATAGAGTTTGTTGGTCTTTTAGATGAAGGAAAGACACTCATTAACAAGAAGCCAATAGGGTTTGAAAAGACGAGTAATGATGTGGTGGTTGAGGTTGCTCTTCAGTATAACACGGATTTTGCCACAACAATTCTTTCTTATGTAAATACCATTCATACCGAAGAGGGAGGAACCCATGTGGCTGGGTTTAAGTCTGGTCTGACACGGGTTATCAATGATTATGCCAAGAAGAATGGGTTGTTGAAAGAGGATGAGTCTTTGTCTGGCGATGATGTGAGGGAGGGGCTTACTGCTGTAATCAGCATCAAGGTAAAAGATCCCCAGTTTGAAGGCCAGACTAAGGCAAAACTCGGAAATAGCGAGGTTAAAGGTATAGTTGAGTCTGTCGTAGGGGATGAGCTTTCAGAATTCTTTGAGGAGAACCCGTCTGTCATCAGAAAAATAATAGAAAAGTCTCTTTTAGCGCAAAGGGCAAGGGATGCTGCCAGAAAGGCAAGGGAGCTGGTAAGAAAAAAGGGTGGCCTGGATGAGTTTGGCACGCTTCCTGGAAAATTGGCAGACTGCTCGGAGAAGGATCCAGCCCTCTGTGAGCTATACATCGTTGAAGGTGATTCTGCAGGGGGCTCAGCCAAGCAGGGAAGGGACAGAAGGTTTCAAGCAATCCTGCCCCTTCGCGGAAAGATACTCAATGTTGAAAAACAAAGGTTGGATATAACCCTGAAGAATTTAGAGATACGGGCACTCCTCACCTCCCTTGGTACAGGAATTGCTGATTCTGAGGATTTTGACCTTTCAAAGCTCAGATACCATCGGGTCATCATTATGACAGATGCTGATGTTGATGGCTCGCATATTAGAACCCTGCTTCTCACCCTTTTCTATAGATACCTGCAGCCTTTGATTACAGAAGGGTATCTCTATATTGCCAGACCCCCTCTTTACTGCCTAAAAAAGAGCGGAAGAGAGCATTATGCCTATACTGAGGAAGAAAAGAATAGACTGATAAAGGAAATGGGTGATCGGGGATTGACTATGCAAAGGTATAAGGGGCTTGGTGAGATGAACCCAGAGCAATTATGGAAGACAACTATGGATCCGGAGACAAGGAGTATGGCTAAGGTTGTATTAGAGGACGCCTATGAGACCGAGAAGATCTTTTCTGTCCTTATGGGAGACAAGGTTGAGCCAAGAAAGGAGTTCATTGTCAACCATGCCTTAGAGGTGAAGAATCTGGATGTTTGAGAAAAAAAGTAAAAATATGGTAACCGTTCAGCCTATACATTAGGGGTGCCCGAAGATAAATCATTTCAAATGCTAAATTTGCAATTTGCAATGAATTTTATCCCCACATTAGGGGTGCCTGGAGATAAATCATTTCAAATGCTAAATTTGCAATTTGCAATGAATTTTATCCCCTTTTCGGACACTACCTGAACGCTTACTGATAAATTATGGACAACATCAGAAACTTCTCCATCATTGCTCATATAGACCATGGAAAGTCAACCCTGGCAGATAGACTTCTGGAGTTCACCAAGACAATTGAGCCAAAGAGGATGCAAGAGCAGGTTCTGGATAATATGGACCTTGAAAGGGAGAGGGGGATCACTATCAAGGCTCATCCCATCAGAATGCAATATAAGGCTAAGGATGGAAAGGAGTATATCCTGAACCTTATAGACACACCGGGTCATGTTGACTTCTCTTATGAAGTGGCAAGAAGCCTTGATGCTGTTGAGGGTGTTCTTTTGGTGGTTGATGGCAGTCAGGGTGTAGAGGCACAGACAGTAGCCCATGCATACTTAGCCAAAGAGCAGAAGAAAGCAATCATTCCCATCATCAACAAGATAGATATAGAGACCATGGACCTGGATATGGTTCTTTCTCAGGTAGAGGCGATTATTGACAAAGAGCCAGTCCTTGCCTCAGCTAAGGAGGGTATCGCTATAGAGGAGATTTTGGAAAGGATAGTCTCTGAGGTTCCTCCTCCTCTCGGAGATACGAATAAACCAACCCAGGCACTCATATTTGACTCCTACTTTGACCCTTACAAGGGTGTTGTCCTGTATCTTCGGGTATTTAATGGCAAAATAAAGGCAGGCGAGATAATCTTTCTTATGTCAACCGGGATAAGCTATACAGTAACAGAGATTGGAACACTGAAGCTCGGTCTTTTTCCAAAAGAAGAACTCTTTGCCGGTGAGATTGGGTATCTCTGTGCCAGTATAAAGAAGCTCTCTGATGCTCAGGTTGGAGATACCGTCACCACTGCCAAAAACAGAACAGATACCCCTATTCCTGGATATAAAAAGCTATTGCCTATGGTCTTTGCCTCAATATACCCTGCAGATGGAGGGGATTTTCAGGAGCTTCTTGATGCCGCAGAAAAACTCAAGCTAAATGACAGCTCATTCTCATTTCACAAGGAGTCATCTCAGGCTCTGGGTCAGGGTTTGCGTTGTGGCTTTCTTGGTCTTTTACATATGGATATTGTCCAGGAGAGGCTGGAGAGGGAGTATGAGTTAGACCTTGTTCTCTCTTCTCCTTCAATTCCCTATAGGGTTTATTTGAGTAATGGAGAGTGTTTAGAGATAGAGAATCCAGCCAATTTTCCAGACCCAGCCTCTATTGTTAAGGCTGAAGAGCCATATATCTCAGCAACACTTATTGTTCCAGAGGACTATCTGAGCAATGTCCTTGAGCTGATAAAAGAGAGGCGTGGGATTAAAAAGGATATCAGGTATCTTGAGGGAAAGAGGCTTATCCTGAAGTATGAGATACCCTTAGCTGAGGTTGTTTGCGACTTCTATGACAGGCTGAAGTCTTGCAGCTGTGGGTTTGCCTCTTTAGACTATGATTATTCCGAGTGGAGACCCTTGAACCTTGTAAAATTAGATATAATTTTAGCCGGTGAGGTGGTTGACCCATTAAGCGTCCTTATCAGAAAAGAGGATAGCCATAGAAGGGGAAGGAATTTAACTAAGAAGCTGAAGGAGATTATTCCAAAGGGACAGTTTGCTGTCTCCATTCAGGCGGCAATCGGCAAGAATGTTATTGCCAGAGAGACTATAGCCTCTGTCAGAAAGGATGTTACAGCCAAATGCTATGGCGGCGATATAACCAGAAAGAGAAAGCTCTTAGAGAAACAGAAACTGGGAAAGAAGAGAATGAAGAGGTTTGGAAAAATAGACCTCCCTCAACAGGCATTTCAGGCAATATTGTCTTCGTAGTAACTGTTTACCTAACTGAAGTAAAAACCATTGAGTTCACGGAGAATTTCACTAGCAAATTTAACAAAAGCAAAATTAGCATTTC
>JASEHO010000126.1 GCA_030018505.1 bacterium | reverse complement strand
ATAAAGGCGAGATTGAGGTCAAAAGTGAGGTAGGTAAAGGGACAACATTTGTGGTTAAACTTCCTGTATCAATTACATATATACCGAGATGAAACGGTCTTTGCAAGACTTTCTCTTTACCATTCACCATTTACCAAAAAATTGACAGAAAAAGGAGGATAAATGGAGTTTGTAAATTCAAAACAGGTAAGTTTATTTATTTGTTTGCTTTTTCTTTTGATGGGATGTGGGAAAAAGAATGAAGAGAAAGCACACAAACAGTATCAAATAGGAGAAGAATTTCATAGAGTGAGGATGTATGAGTTAGCTATCAAACAGTATCAAGAGATAATTGATCTGTATCCTAAAAGCAGGTTCAAAGAGATAGCAGAAAAACAGATAAAGGTGTGTGAAAAGTCTGCTTTGATCCAGAAAGAGTTTGATGAGGTTCTCAAGCTGAAAAAGGAGAAAAGGTATTTAGAGACAATAAATGGATTTTTGAGCTTTGTAGAAAAGCATCCTGAAACAGAGCTTGTTCACGAGGCAATCTATCAGATAGGACTTTGTTATGAAGAAGAAGGAGATTTTGATAAAGTTTGTGAGTATTTAGAGAAGGTAGCCCAAATCCATCCATCTGCCCAGTTAGAGCTTAAGATTCTAAAGAAGGATGAAGAGAGGTTTCAAGAAGGCTTGACCCTGATGAAAGAGGAAAGATATTCTGAAGCCCAGAAAGCATTTTCTGCGGTGAAAAAGAAACATTTAGAGGAGACTCAAAGTAAAATCGCCAAGATAAAAGATATCTTAAAAAAGACTCGAAAACAACCAAAAATGGGCTCTGAAGAAAAAAGTAAATATGGCACAGAAAAACCACAGCCTGCTTTTAAGAAAGACAAAAGACTATCAGACGCACGCTATATTAAAGGCCAGGATAAAGGTCAAAACAATATCACAAGATACAACCCAGAAAAGATAGGAATAGGAATAATTAGAGGAGATGAATTGGATGACGATAAACTGCTTGCTGCTCAGATGTCCTTCTACCTGTATGCCTATAACGAACATTGTGCCATATCTTACAGGCCTCTTGCTCCACAGCCAAGAAAGAGGACGGATCCATTTCAGGCATTCGTAAATGGAGCCTGCTACTGGTTTTCCTGTGATGTGAAGAGAAAACCGACTATCTCTATCAGGGATATAAATGGCGTAGAGGATACTTACAACATAAACGATACCCCGGCTAAAGGGTTTGACTCTGAAATGACTGTGGCAAAATTCCTCTGGAGATTCAACAATCCAACTGCTATATGGGATGTGATGTATAAACCAACCTTATCTATTTCCCATTCCGGCTATAACCTTCAGGATATGATTAACGAGCTTACAGCAAGGGGATATGGCCTTGACTGGCTCCTGGATGAGATAGGCTTAAGGCCCATATTGGGAACCGTAACCAACTTCTCTACCAACAAAACCATTGTTAGTATTGACATGAACGGTATCCTTCTTGATGCGGTTACTGTCAAATTGGAGGTATCAAATGATTATATTTTTAGCACACTTGTATATTCGGCAACACTCTCCGGGCATGGAACCTCAATTATTACTCACACCTTATCACGCAAATTAAAAGATGGACTCTACTTTTGGCGCGTCAAGGTTTTAGATAAAAATTTACCCAATCTTTACTCTGATATAGGGACATTTGAGATGGGAGATCAAAGTGAAATGGATTAAAATAGTTTTGATGTTTTTAATTGTGGTGATAGAATCAATAGGTTATGGTCAACCAACTGTAATTCCTTACAAAATTGAAAAAGAACATAATTACATACAGTCGCATATCCCAGCAAAAGAGAATATTCCTACTGATATTTCTTCTGATGTGAGACAGGAGATCGAAAGGCTATATTCTTCTGATCCGAAAGAGCGCATAAAGGCAGCTTACAGCTTGGGAGAAATGAGAAAAAAGGCTATTCCTGCCATACCTTTTTTGATAGGAATGGCGGGCGATCTGTCGTTTGTTGGCACAACCTGTCCTCAGTTAGAAGCAACAGAAGCACTGAGGAAGATCGGTGAGCCTGCCATAAAACCCCTGATTGCCGCCCTAAAGGATGGCCGAGGAATGTATGCACTGGGAAAAATGGGCGATCTTGCCATAAAACCACTTCTTGCTGCCCTAAAAGATGAGAATCAGAGGATTCGATTAGGCGCAGCAGAAGCATTGGGGGTAATGGGTGATCCTCGGGCAACAGAGCCGCTCATTGCTATCCTAAAAGAGGACGAGGATTGGAATGTTCGCAGAAGCGCCGTATTTGCGCTGGGTGAAATAAAAGATTCCCGCGCAGTGGAGCCTTTAATTGCCGGTCTGAAAAATGAACATCAGTTTGTTCAATGGAGTGCAATAGACGCATTGGGAAAGATAGGAGACCGGCTAGCAGTAGAGCCACTACTTACTCTCCTTAAAGATGAAAGGAATAGGATGTTTGCAGTAAAGGCATTGGGCGAGATAGGAGACCCCCGGGCAACAGAACCATTGATTGCTTGCCTGAAAAACGAAGCTGTCCAGATACGATTGGGAGCAGTAAAGGCATTAGGAGAGATAGGAGACCCCAGAGCAGCAGAACCATTGATTGCTGTCTTGAAGGATGAACATCCAAAAGCCTGGGAAGAGGCAGCAGACGCACTTATAAAGAGAGGTATGGACAAAAGGTATGAGTCCCTGATCGCTGACCTAAAAAGCAAAAGACAGGCTGTTCGAATGAAGGCAGCAGAGGAATTGGCAAAGAGAGGTATACCTGAAGCCTTTTCATTAATTGAGGGTGTATTTGAAGACCCGGCAGTAAGAGCAGAGGCGGCAAAATCTTTGGGAAAAATAGGAGATATGCGGGCAGTAAAGCCCTTGACTGATGCATTAAAAGATAAAGAATTATATGTCCGAAAGAATGCAGCAAGTGCCCTGGAGAAAATAACCAGAAAATACGGAACTTCTCCAAATTAGTTGATTATCTGCCTGTGCGTTGCACCTGTTTGCCGACAGGCAGGCGCAGACAGGTGGAAATGCCTGTTTGACCTTATAGATAAAGTATTTGTAACTATTTACCGAGAATGAAGTGCTTTTGAAGGAAAAAGGAGCACCAGAACAAAAGAGCACCAGTAAAGAATTTGACTGATACTCTGATGACTGATACTCTGATGACTGGTGCACTGGTGACTGGTATTCTGGTAACTGGTGCACTCTTGATTACTTCAAATGGCTAAAATGTTACAATGAAGGTTAAGGAAACCATAGAGGAGAGAGAAGAATTTGCCACAAGGATGGAATGGCTGATTATTGCCAGATTTATCCTCTATGGTCTGGCAACAACAATAGTCATTGGCAGAATATTTATTGAAAGTTGCCCATTTGATCTGATAATTGTTTATATTACCCTATCTATTATCTTCTTAAATTTTAGCTATCTCTTTTTAACAAGGAAAAGGCTATACTTATACGCTGTTGCCTATGTCTCGTTGTTAATAGATATTTTGTTTATTACCTTAGGGACGCACAGTCAGGGTGGATTGGCTGCTACTATTTTCCCACTTAATTACATCGTTATCATTCTTGGAGCAAGTATTCTCATTTCAAAAAGAGCAGGGATTATTATTGCGACTGTATCAAGCATTGCTGTTGTTATTTTAGTCTCCCTTGAGTGCCTTAATCTTCTTCCATTTGCCTCTTATAAGGCTATTGGATTGGCTATGTATCAGGATAAAGGCTATGTTATGATGATAGTAATCTCCAGGGTTATTTTTTTCTATGCAGTGGCTATAGTAAGCGGGTATCTTGCTGATAGAATAAAAGGGCAGGCAAGAGAGATTAGGGAAAAAGGGCAGCAGCTTATCTATATGGAGCGCATGGCTATGGCAGCCAAGATTGCTGGAGAATCAGCCCATGAAATAAAAAACCCATTGGCGGTTATTAAATCAGGTCTTTACTATCTAAAAAGAATTTTGCCTGATAACGAGCTAGCAAAAAGAACCATATCTCGGATGGATGGGGCAACACAAAGGGCAGTTACCTACATTAATGACCTGCTGAATTTCTCAAAACCTCCTATGCTTAATCTAAAAACGGTTGATCTTCAT
>JASEHO010000125.1 GCA_030018505.1 bacterium | reverse complement strand
CTTACTATGGTGTAAGAGATGTTTTTAGCCGTCGTCCAAGAGTAGCCACACCCAAATCTATTAAAAGAATGGCGAGGCCCAGAATTGAACTGGGGACGCCGGGATTTTCAGTCCCGCGCTCTACCGACTGAGCTACCTCGCCTCATCATTCGGAAAACTTGATTATCTTTTCACCTTCTTTTACGAATCCTTTATTTCGCAACTGCCTTTTTGTCGCCTCAGAATCTTCTTTGGCAAGCTCTATCTTTTCTCTCCTTAAAGCCTCATTCTCTTTCCTTATTTGCCAAACCTTATTTTGGTAATTATCCCTTTTTTCTTGAAGCCTCATCTTGTTGAGATGGCTCATCAAAATCATCCCGCCACCCAATAAAAATAGGGTGATGAAAAAAGAAAATTTTGCTATTTGCTTCCAATCAAATTTTTCCAGCATAGACGCATGAAGGACTAAGCTCTTCCTCAATCCTTAATAATTGATTATACTTGGCACACCTGTCCATTCTTGCGGGTGCACCTGTCTTTATCTTGCCAGAATTTGTAGCTACAGAGAGGTCAGCAATGAATGACTCCTCTGTTTCCCCTGACCTATGAGAGATAAGAAAAGAGTAACCGGCTCTCTTTGCTTGTTCAATTACATCAAGGGTCTCAGAGAGTGTGCCTATTTGATTGAGCTTAATCAAGATAGAGTTGGCTACCTTTCTTTTTATCCCTTCTTCCAATCTCTTTGGGTTTGTGACAAAGATGTCATCCCCTACAAGCTGAATGCCTCCTAACCTCTTTGTCAGTTCTTCCCACCCTGGCCAATCATCCTCTGAAAGCCCATCTTCAATGGAGATAATGGGATAGTCTTTGATTAAAGATTCATAGAAGTCTATTAGATCAGAAGAACTGCATTCCCTTTCTTCTAATACATACCTTCCATCTTTATAAAATTCTGATGCGGCAACATCAAGACCAATGGCAATCTCTCCTAATTTATAACCTGCCCCAGAGATAGCAGAAAGAATAAGATCCAAAGCCTCTCTTGTCGATGATATATCTGGAGCGAACCCTCCTTCATCACCGAGTGAACAAGAAAGACCCTTCTTTTTAAGGATTGCCTTCAGGCAGTGATAGATTTCTACTACCTTCCTGATAGCTTCAGCAAAGCTCTCTGCCTTTTGCGGCACGACCATAAACTCCTGAATATCAAGTTTATTCTCGGCGTGCCTGCCACCATTGATAATATTACAAAAAGGTATGGGAAGGATGTGCGCATTTGGTCCTCCAAGATACTGGTATAGAGGAAGCTCACAAGAACAGGCAGATGCCTTGGCTACAGCAATTGATGTGGCTAAGATAGCATTAGCTCCCAACTTACTTTTATTCTCAGTTCCATCTAAGTTTATTAGAATAGAGTCTATGTGGCGTTGATCTCCTGCCTCTTCTCCCACAATCTCTTCGGCAATAATAGTATTTATATTTTCGCAAGCCTTTTGGACACCCTTTCCAAGAAACCTTTCCCCTCCATCACGAAGTTCTACTGCCTCATGCGTTCCAGTTGAAGCACCTGAAGGAACAGACGCCCTGCCAAAAGCACCGTCTTCTAACTCAATCTCTACCTCTACAGTTGGATTACCTCTTGAATCCAAAATCTCCCGCGCTAAAATATCAACAATTGCACTCATTTTACCTCCTATTTATCGGGGCGAGCCGATTCGAACGGCCGACCCCCAGCCCCCCATGCTGGTGCGCTAAACCGGACTGCGCCACGCCCCGCCACTACTTTAAGATTTCGTAACTATTTACCCATCTAAAAGTGAAACAACAATCAGGTAAAAAGGGAATTCATTGCAAAATTATCAATGAGCAATTATCAATTAACTTTTGAAGAAGAGGAATAATTTTGAAATGCTAATTGCTAATTTTACATTTTACATTGAACTTTACCCGTTACTTCAGATGAGTAAAGTGTTACAAGATTTCTAATATCCCTTCCAATTCTTTTCTTATGAAAGAAAGGTCTTGTTTCTGGTCTTTCTTTCTAAGATGCTTCTTTGCCCCTTCAATAGTAAAGCCTTTGTTATACAAAAGGTCTTTTATCTTCAGAATCTGCTCCAGATCATCCTTTTTGTATCTTCTATGACCTGTCGCTGTTCTTTTGGGTTTAATAAAACTAAACTCATCCTCCCAGTATCTCAAAACATACGCAGGCACTTCTATTATTTTGGCAGCTTCTTTTATTGTCCAGAAAAGTTTATTGGGAATATCAACCATATTAAAATTACACAAAGAGGGGACAGAAGAAGATTTTCCTCCTCTCTCCCCTCTTCTCTCTTTTATTAGCCAACTGCTCTCTTCAGGGATTCTCCTGCCTTAAAAACAGGAATCTTCCTGGCCGGAATCTTAATCTCTTTTCCTGTCTGAGGATTCCTGCCTGCTCTTGCCGCTCTCTTTCTGACTGAGAAGCTACCAAAGCCGATAATCTGAACCTTGTCGCCTTTCTTAAGAGCAGATGTGATACAATCTATGACTGTATCTACTGCAGAAAGTGCCTGCTTCTTTGTCAACCCAATATCTGCAACCTTGTCCACTAAATCTGTCTTTGTCATTTATCTCACCTCCTTTTTTATAATTTGTTGTAATTTATACAAAAAACCCTTATCTTGTCAAGCATTTTTTGTTTTTTGTCAGTTTTCATTTTGCAGCCCTCCATTTTACATCTCCTCGTAATGACAAATCTGTAACCTAAATTAGAGGCATTACCATATCTTAGAGAAAATATTTGACAGGCAGGCTTTATCTTCTGTATGATTGCTTGATTTATGAGAAGTTTTGCTTCGGAGGAAAAGATATGGAGATAGAAAAGAGAGAGAAAGATGGCTGTAAAATAGTATTGGGGGTAAGGGTAGAGAAGGAGGTTGTAGAAGAGGAGTTCAATAAGAGCTTTGAAAGACTGAGCAAGCACGCCAGAACAAAAGGCTTCAGAAAAGGGAAGGTTCCGAGGAGTATTATAGAAAGCAGATTTTCAAATCGAGCTGAAGATGATACGCTTGAGACTCTTTTGCGAAAAGCTACTATAGAGGCTTTAGAAAAAGAGGGCATTTCACCAATTGCTGGTCCCTGGATAACCAAAGAAAGTATAGATTTTAGCAAGGAAAAGCCCCTTACATTTTCAGTAGAGTTAGAGGTGGAACCAGAATTTGAGATACCTGATTGGAGGAATATCAAACTTTCCAGAAAGAAGGTAGAGGTAAAGGATAAGGATGTAGAAAATGCCTTAATAGAGATCGCCGAAAGAAAAGCAACCCTTATTGAAAAGATAAGCAGCGTAGAAAACAAGGATATTGCTGTGATTGACTATGTTGCTTATCTTGAGGGTAGCGAGAAAAAAGAAGGATTTGGCGTATATGTAGAGGTTGGAAAGAAGCTCTTTCCTGAAAAGTTAGAGAAGGAGTTGATAGGAATGAGAGTGAATGAGAAGAAGTCTTTTAAGGCGAAGATGCCAAGCCAGACAAGGGATACTTCTCTTGCTGGAAAGGAGGTAGAGTTTTCTGTTCATCTTCTTGGAATAAAAGAGAAACACCTTCCGAAACTCTCTGATGAATTTGCTAAAGAGATGGGTTGCTCGGATATGAAAGAGCTGAAGAGAAATGTGGAGGAAGAGCTTCAGAGGACAGCAGAAAGTATCATGAGAACATCACTAAAAAACCAAATGGAGGAAGAGCTCTTAAAGAGGTGCAGTTTTCCTCTTCCGCCATCAATAGTCTCTGCCCAAGCAGAAAGCATTCTCACAACCATCATTTATAATTTGAAAAAGGAAGAAAAGGAATTAGAAGACTATCTTGCCTCTCAGAATAAGACAAAGGAAGACCTCAGAAAAGATATTACAGAAGAAGCAACAAAAACAGTAAATCTATTCTATATCCTGAATAGAATAGGGGAAATAGAGGGAATTGAGTGTACAGATACTGAATTGGAAAGCTGGGTAAGACTGAATTTAGCCCAAAAACACTTACAGGAGACCCTATCCAACAAAGAGAGGAGAGCAAAGCTGAAGGATGAGCTCAGAATGGAGAAGATATTGGACTATATTATTGAGAACGCAAAATAGAAGCTGTCTTGGGATGGTTCACTCTTGTTTGAAAGCTTAAAGGTTAAAAAATGGAAATTAGAAA
>JASEHO010000124.1 GCA_030018505.1 bacterium | reverse complement strand
ATGAATTCCCTTTTTACTTAGTTGTTGCTTCACTTTTAGATGGGTAAATAGTTACGAATTTTCTTAAAACCTTCCTCTTAGCTTTGCCTTTTTTATAAACCCTTCATAGTGGTGCATCATCAGATGAGATTCTACCTGACGAAGCGTATCTAAGGCTACTCCAACAACAATCATAATAGATGTTCCACCAAAGAAGAACGGCGAGTGCAAAGAAGATAGGGCAATCGTCGGAATGATAGCTGCCAAAGCCAAAAATATTGCGCCAACAAAGGTTATCCTATTGAGAATCTTATGAATATAATCTGCTGTGTTTCTTCCTGGTCTTATCCCAGGCACAAACCCCCCTGATTTTCTCAAGTTATCTGCTACATCGTTTGGGTTGAAGATTATAGAGATGTAGAAATAGACAAAGAAAATGGTCAAGCCTGCATAAAGAAGGTTTGAGAAGGCATCTTGTATCCACCTTGGAATAGAAAGAAGGAGATCTCCATACCAATCCCCTCCCAGAAACCCTCCAATCATTGCTGGAAATGTGATTAGAGATGAGGCAAAGATTATCGGGATAACACCAGCCATATTTATCTGTAAGGGAAGATGACTCATCTGTCCACCATAGACCTTTCTACCGACAATCCTTTTGGCATATTGAACAGTTATCTTTCTATGTCCTTGAATCATAATTACTACCCCAGCAATGACGAGAAGAACTAAAGCCAGTAAAATTGCGCCCTTTAAGATATTCGTCTCACCTGAGAATATGTCTTGAACAAGAGAGCCTATCCCTTCTGGCACTCTGGCAACAATGTTAGCAAAGATTAGCAGGGAGGCGCCATTTCCAAGCCCTTTTTCAGTTATCTGCTCGCCGAGCCACATTACAAACATAGCTCCGGTAGTCATTGTTAAAACAGTCATTATCCTGAATCCTAAACCAGGGTCCGTAACTATAGGTATTCTATATTCTGTCATCTCTAAACCAATAGCCATTCCAAAGGCTTGAATCAAGGCAATAAGGACAGTAAGGTATCTGGTGTATTGACTTATCTTTCTCGTCCCCTCTTGCCCTTCTTTCTGAATCTTCTCTAAGGACGGAATGATATGAGTCGTCAGGGACATAATAATTGAAGCAGAGATATAGGGCATAATCCCCAGAGCAAAGATAGAAAGCCTCTCTAATGCGCCACCTGTAAAGAGGTTAAAAAGCCCAGCCACAGCCATACTCCTCTGCATCTCAGCAAAGAACATCTGAAAGGCAACAGCATTTATGCCTGGGGTGGGAATGAAAGAGCCGAGTCTATAGACAGAGATTAAACCTATAGTAAAAAGGACTCTATTTCTCAGCTCATGTATCTTGAATGGTCTTGATATTCCTTCCCATGCATTCATCTCATTTTACCTCCTAAAAGCTTCTCTAAATGATGAGTATAGCACTTATTAACCAAAAGTTCTCATGTTTTTGTAAAAGGGTTCAAGGATTCGAGGGTTCGAGTGATGGATTCCTTATGATTTTACTTGAATCCTTGATCATTCGACCCCTTGAATCCTTATGTTTGTTTTATGGGAACTTTTGACTAATACCTGCTATAGTATAGCTCATTTGCTTTTATTTTGTCCAGTCTCTTTTGCCAACCCTTATTGAAGCCTTTTTCCGATCAGTGCCCCTATTAGTCCACACAAGAAAAATATCCCTGTTTTTGCCAGACCAAAGACAATAATTAACAAGCCTATTAAAAGCCCAATGATAAGCCCTGCTGAAGGACCAGGATTGCTCCTCATCCACTCTCCTATCCGAGTCAAAAAGTTATTCAACTAAAAAGCCCTCCTTTTCTTTATCCCTTTTATGGATACCTTCTTTTTATAATTCTTAATAGAGAGAACCTCTTCTAAAAGATAGGCTAAGTTTTCGTTTATCTTGTTGCCCAAAAGATCCATCTTCTGATTTGCCCCAGCCATAATTCCTACCTTAACCGAAAGTTTGCCTCTTTTTATAGAGATATTTGGAGTAACAGAATAGACACCTTCAAGATTGGCCATCCCTTCTATTAAATCAAAGATAGCCTTTTTTGTTATCAGGACATTCCCTAACTTACTCTCTATCTCTATTCCCTTTTCCTCAGTAAAGTATCTTTTGTCAAAAAAGAAGCAAAGAAGGGCAACAATTATTGAGCCTATTCCTATGCCTAAGCCATTTGTGCCTTCAAGAAAGAGAAAGAACTTTGATGGTGATATAGCCCCAAATCCTATCATTATTAAAACCCATCCTCCTCCAATTAAAAGAAAGAAGGCTAATAATATTGCGAGCCTCAATAAAAACTTCACCTTACCTTCTTCTCCTCTTTTTGTCTGATAATCTCAACCCCCTCAACAAAAACATTCACCTCAACAACCGACAGATCTGTCATCTGCTCAACAGCAAACTTCACCTCTTTCTGAATATCCAGGGCAACATCTGATATCTTTGCTCCATATTCTACTATCACAGAGATATCTATCGCCACCTCTTCCTCTCCCATCTCCACCTTTATACCCTTTATAAGCTGTGTGCCTGTCAGGAGTTTAACCACTCCATCTACTATACCTGCACTCATTCCGACCACACCCTTTACCTTAACCGCAGCTGTAGCAGCGATTGTGCCAATAACCCCATCGCTTACCTTTATCTCGCCTAACCTATCCATACCTCCCCCCTTTGCAACAAGATTCAATCCTTTATTATCTTTAGCCTTCATAAGCATTTTTTACCATACTTCATAGATAAAAGTCAATATTTTTCTTTAGTAAATCGTTTAATAGACAATGCTAATCTTCATATCAGAGCCTGTCTTCCTGTGAAGTCTGCGAAAGTCCCTTTCAATATCTACTTCAGAGGCATAGAGCAAGGTCATTTGCTTCTTATCATCTTCTTTCTTAATCTCAATAGTAGTATTTGGATAGCGTAAGAACGGCTGATCCTCCTCTTTCAATCGATGGTTTACCAACCTTACACCAAAGAGCGTTCCCTTCGGTGCTTTAATCCTTGCCTCACGAACACCTTCGACATAGTATATCTTCTCTTTCAGCCCAACAATATTTGTGGTGATCTTAACCTCTTTTCCTACAAGCTCTCTCTTTAGAATCTCTGCATTTTCTTCCCGTATCCTTCTTCTTTCTTCTCTAAGTTCTTCTTCTGTCATCTTACTCTCCTATTTTATTATTAGCCAGGTAAAGTTCGCAACACTTACTTATACGCTTTTAGTTAAATTCTTTACTGGTGCTCCTTTTTCCTTCATTATAAACTTGATCTATTCTCGGTTACTACAAATGTTTTTGGGAGCTTTCTCTTGTGGCAAGAGCTCTTAATTAGATTCTCAACCCTGGATAAAATTTCTGGTCTTATGCCTTCAACTCTTTTTTCCTCCAGAGCAGATATTGCAGAATCCAACTCATCATAAGTGATGCCCATCTCTCCTTCATCGGTCTGACCAGGCCATAGACCCGCACCTGGAGGTCTTTTGATTATCTCTTTGGGAATGTCAAGTTCTTTAGCCAGCTTCTTTACTTCTCGCTTTAATAATCCGCCTATAGGCAAAATATCTACACCGCCATCTCCATATTTAGTGAAATAGCCTACCATAATCTCTGACTTATTGCCTGTTCCTGCTACTAAGTAATTAAGGCTGTTGGCAAAGTAATAAAGGGTAAGCATCCTAAGTCGCGGCTTCAAATTTGCATAAGCTAATCTATCACCTTTTGGAAGAGTCCCTATCAGCTTATCATAAGCTGGGATTAAGTCTATCTTCTCGCACCTGATACCCAAACTTTTTATAACCAAATTTGCGTAATAAATATCCTCTTCGCCACTATAGCAGGGCATTATCAACCCCAAAACACTATCTCCTAATGCCTTCTTTGCCAAATACGCCACAACAGCAGAATCAATTCCACCACTTATTCCAACAACTGCACCTGCACACCCCGCAGACTCAACCTCCTTTTTAATCCATCTACTTATCTCATCTAAAAGCTCCATCTTTTTCCTCCTATTCGCCTAATGTAAGATTATAGTAGCTTAGCTAGAGTTTGTCAAAACCTCTTTACCAGATTTTCCTCTGGCTTCTTTATTTTAGAACAACTATAAAAAAAGTGGCTTTGGTGCAAAAAATCGGCTTTGGTGCAAAAAATGTAACGGTTGATACAAACTCTTTATATGCTCCATCTC
>JASEHO010000123.1 GCA_030018505.1 bacterium | reverse complement strand
CCCACGATTTCCCTTTGGCAAAACAATATATTATCGATGATCTTAAAACCTGAATCTTCTAAAAATTCATCGAGTGTTCCCATATCTTCCATCTCTTCAAATTGGATTTCTATCACCTCAAAAAGGTTTTTCCTTGCTTCTTCTAGGGAATACCCCTGAGAGAACATATCAAGTTCTGGGCAACGAGCCACATACACCTCACCCTCCTTCCAGAATTCTATAGTAATCTTCAATTCTTTCAAGGTGAAACACCTCCTTTATCAACAGTAAGTTACCAAACAGGGTCAAACTTCCAAAAATTCCAAATTTGGTTGTGGTCAAAGCTACATTATTCACTCATTAAACATCATGTCAGATATAAGGCTCTCACTTGTTCTACTTCTCAATCCATGAGCACTTTTTCAAATACACTCTTCACTTCTTTGACAAATTTCTTAGCCCGATCAAGTTGAGTTTGGGCATCTTCTTTGGACATCTCCACAAAATCTCCATAATCAGCATCTTCACGAAGACCCTTGGCTTTTGCTAAAAACTTATTAATTTCTTTTGGGAAAAGCCCTGCTTTAACAATATGCTGGTTAAATAAGGCAATTACTCCCGAATGTTTGCTTGAGTCCATTTCCTTTATCGCCAGAAGTGCCCTGGCTGCGGTAAACATGGCATAGTAACTTCTGTTAATCGAAACCCCATAATGATTCTGAGCTAAATTATCCTCGGCTTCAGCCAATATCTTTCTTGCCTTTCCCAGCCTATATCTGGCTAAATCTACCCGGCTCATAAAACTATCCCTTCCCTCTCTACACTTTCAAAGAAGAATGAACCTAATTCCTTATTTCTTTTATATTCAGATAGATTATAAACTACAGGAGCTAATGGGATATTAGTATCAAAGAAGTAATCTGCGGCTATATCTCTTACTTTATCCTTTATTCCCTTCCTCTTCTTAACCAGGACAAATATATCTATATCTGAATCTTTGGTAAAATCACCCCTTACTTTTGACCCAAAAAGCCGAATAGAGACAACCTTCCCAGATAGTTTTTCCCTTAATTCTTTCACAAATGACATCATTACTCTCTTTTCCTTCTTATTTAAATAAACCAATGTCTTTCCTCTTAAGGTTTCTTCGCCACCAGTCTTTGGATCAATAAAATCATTCAACTTTCTTCTCATTCATCATTCAGGGTCAAACTTCCAAAAATTCCAATTTTTGACAAGGAGGTCAAACCCAAATCTTCTCCAAAGGAGCTGATCTGATCATCAAAATTGAATCTTCTTTTGTTTTAGGCATAAAAATCTTTTTCCCCATCGTCATCGGGTGCTTTTCAGCTACTTGAATCTAATATCACTGGCTGGGACTTTACTTTTCATTCGACAGAGCAAGGGCTTTATTATAAAGATGCTCGCTTATATAAATTCCTTCAGCAATGAGTTTGTCAAGAAGAGGTTTTAGTTGAGAAATCTTTCCCTGGTTCTTTGCTTCCAATAGAATACCTATGGTTCCAGTAACATTGAGATTATTCAATCTGGCTATTTTTCTGGCCTTATCTTCGTCTATAATGACAAGATCAGCCTCTCTTTCTTGGGCCAAAACAATTACTTCTGCCTCTCCTTCATCAAGAATTAATTCCAAGGCTACTTTAGCTTTAGCATCTATGGTATTTAATGTTCTGTTTTCACCCCAAGCCGCAATAACACCTGCCTTTCTTTTTCCCTTCCTGCTTGCCCCTTTAAAAGCAACTTTTGGGATATATACCTCTTCGAAAAGTTCATCCAGCAAAGACAATTTATCAATAATAGCGAGAGAGATCAGTGGTGTAGCATTGATTACTATTTTCATTTATAATTTCCTTGCCTTTTGGATATTACTCAAGTCATCATTCAATTCTTCAGGTGCGTAGTTATAGACAGATATTTTGTGTCTGGATAATAGTTCCATGAAATCCAATTTGCTCATTTCTGCCAACTCAGCAGCCTTCCCAAGAGAAAGTTTCCCTATTTCAAAAAATTTGATGGCAGCAAAGATTTTTATGTCTTTAAGAAAATCGTCTGGTTTTTCGTTTAAGGCCAAAAATATGTCTTCGGAAACAGTCATCTCCATCTTTCTTACTAACATTTTAGCACCTCCTTCTATCCCTATTCACTTACGAAAATAGTGTTAGAACTCCATAAGGGGGCCGTCACGAAATAACTGTATCATCTCTGATACAATTTAATCTCTCTTCTTCTAATCTCTTCTTCTAAAATATTCTTCAAATTTTGCTCTTTTGAATTTCCTAAAGGATATTTTCCATCAAAGTCTTGTCGACAAAGTATAATATCTCCCTTCCACAAAACAGAAATTCCACTTTGTAGTTATCTGGCCGAGTAAGGTTTTGTCAACCACTACTTTCTTCCTCAGTAGAGTGCAAAAATCTCCTTATGGTCTCCACCAATTGTCTGTATATAGGTTCGGCCGTCTTAAGGAATTTCTTAATCGATGTCCAGCGCATATCAAGATACTCATGGGCAAGGATATTTCTCAGAGTTGTCCATTCTGATATAGATTCCCCAAACGCCTCATCAAAGGGTGGGATAGACCCGAGTTTTTTTAAGGCCTCCTTATATGTAGCAGGAATTTTCCTCTCTTTAGAAGCAAGGATAACCTTAGCTATATCGATGGAGCAATTGACAATATTCTCAATCCACCTTTCAAGATTTCTCCTCATGTCCCTATCCTCATTATAAATTCTCCAATTGACTTTGGAAAATCTTGGAAGGTCAGATAACTCCTGCTCCATAAAGTCAATATACCTTATTAATCGCTCTCTATCTTCTGGTAATAGCTCCATATCTCCTTTTCTCCTTAAGACTCCAATAGCTTTCAATCCAATCCCTAAAATCTATAGTCTCTGATGTAATTCTTAAAAGAAAGTCTATATAGAAAGAATGGTCTTTTATGATAATAGGAATTCCTTTTAAGGCACTCTCTGCAATAGTAGCAGAAGCCCTATTAAGAACTAATAGGTCGACCTCTCTTTGTACCATTCTTTCGATTTCGAGCCATATGGAATTTTCATTATCATAATAAGTATTCGCTTCCCACTCTAAAACATCTGTCTTGGGCTTAAAATAAACGGCTATATCCATATCGGATTCAATCCCATTTCCTCCTTTCGCCCAGGATCCAAAAAGGAAGGCCATAATAATGTCTTCTCTATTTGTAAAATACTTCTTAAGTTTCGTTACAGTCTTGTCTTTATAAGCAAATGGGTTCTTCATCTCCCAATCTCCTCTCATTACATGAAATTAAATTAGGCATACAGGTTATAATACCACTATTTACAGTCCTTGCATAGTGGCAATTTCTCGTATTCTTCATCTTTATGTGCTTGCCAGAGGTCTTTTAACTTTTGGCTATCCAAGATTCCATCTAAACTTTGCTCTTTCAAATTACATAAGGGGTACTTCCCATCAAAGTCCTGCCGACAGAGAACTACATCTCCATTCCAGAGAACAGAAACACCACTCTGCAATTGTTTGCATGGAAATCTTTTCAATGGTGTAACATCAACTACACTTCTGTCCTCAATCGATCACAATATCACTTGCTAATTTCATGCTTTACTTACTTCAATCTTTGGGGTTATAAGTTTAGGTGTTTTCATTTTAAGCACAACAAATGGAAGACCCCTTTTTTTATATTCTTCCATTATTTTTGAGTTTTCCATGTATAGTTCAGGATCATCCTCTGGAAGAATTACTAATGCAGCTCCCTTTGGAATCTTGTCCAAGATATCAGGATTTTCAAAAGCATATTTCATCCATTCTGCATGTAGGTCCAAATTTTTCTTTACAATCTCTTCCTTTCTCACCTCTTCATCATCCTTTCATAATTTTCTCTGTATAATTTCCAATATCTTTTAAGTTCTAAAGTAGTGGAGGTAAATGCAAGATTATAGCTCTCAAAATAAAGAGGTTGTTTATCAACTCTTCCATCTGGAAAGATTAAATCCTTATGGGCAAATCCATGGGATGTATCGTATCTAATTATTGAATGCCACTCATCTTGAATAAAAGCTTCATATTGCACAACAAATTTTAAAATTTCTTTCTTCTTTTTTAAGGCAAAGACTCTTAATCTATCCTTCTCATCTGATGAAAGGAAAAATACATAATCAATTTCTTAAAAGTCTTTGTCTTTTCCCAAAAGTTATCCCCTACATATTG
>JASEHO010000122.1 GCA_030018505.1 bacterium | reverse complement strand
AATTTTACATTTTACATTGAACTTTACCCGTTACTTCAGATGAGTAAAGTGTTACCATTACCCTAATCTTTTCCCTTACATGATTGATAAAAAGGGTGGTTGTCTTTCCAGAGGACTCCTGTCCAAAGACCTCTATTATCCTTCCCCTCGGAACACCACCTACACCTATAGCTATGTCTAAGGTTAAGGCTCCTGTAGGAATAGCCTCTACCTCCATCACCTGTCTGTCCCCGAGCCTCATAATTGAGCCTTTGCCAAAGTGCTTCTCAATCTGAGATACAGCAATCTCTAATGCCTTTTTCTTTTCTGATTGTTCCATGTTTACACCTCCAAATTTATTAGTTGTTAGCTAACTATACAGAGATTAGCAACAACTGGCACAACGGGTATAATATATGGAAAAAGAAGAGGCAGGTCAAGAAAAAGATTCCTAAAAACCAAACCTTCTTTTGACGCTAATCTCTATCTCCTTCATTGCTTTTGTTGTTTCAGGCGTGTATAGGTATTTCAGGTATGTCCTTTTTCCTATCAGGTATTCAGCGCCTATCTTATGCCTATATTTATACCTTTCTTCCTCTCCCTCTTCAATTAAACAATTATACAAAATGTAGAGCCTGTCTGTTAAATACTTTCCACAGATAATCTCTGTGCCAGAAAAAGCATAGGCATAGCCTTTGGAATCCTCGCTTAATACCTTTTCAACAAAGGGAGATCTTAGCTCAATATCCATACCCAGTGTAGTTCTTAAAACACTTGAGGCCTCCTTTGTTATCCTCTTTCCAACTAATCTTCCAAAGAATGTGGTCACAAACCCTTTTATCCCAGCCTGGCCCTTCTCTCCTTCCTGAAGGAGACCTATCAACTCCTCCTGGGTTCTTGGATAAGATTCATCAGGAGCTGAGAGAACAAACTCTATGGGTATATTCATCACTCCTTTATGGACAAGCAGGAGTCTTGTTCTATTTATCATTGTCTCTGCCTCTCCAAAAAGGTACGGAAGACCTTCCCGAAATTCTAAGCTCGCCTCTTTTATAGTAAATTCCTGGCCAAGGTAGTCTATATTGCCTTTTTTTGCCCAGCAGCTTCCAGAAACCTCTATTACCTCATCTATTTTCTTTAATCTAATCCAGCTTCCTTCAGCAAGGGCTATCTTCGCCCAGGGGTTATAATAGTTCACATTATGTTTTGCAGAGAGCTTTATGCCTAACAGGATATTCTCCAAATATGAAGGCACCTTCCCTTTTGACTTTATCTCTGGCCAGGTTACACTTGTGTTGTAAAACAAAATCTCACCTCCTCCTTCTGGAAGGCCATCGTCTCTTTTGACTGATATGTTAGCCCTTACCTCCCCAGTAACCAGGCCCGGAACCTCTATGTGCAGAGCATCGCCCTCTGTTCGGATTAAAAGCTCTTGTCTTTCTAATGAAAATTTTTTTGAATAGGCAAGGATTTTGGTCTTTCCTGTATTGGCAGAAAAATTAGAGAGTCTAACCTTTCCATCTTCTATAGACAAAGAAGCAACCACATCTGACAAAACCTCTGAAATTACAGGCACTTTAAGGGAAGCTGCTCTTAGAGAGACCATTCCATTTATCTCAGGGTCATCAAGGTCTCCTTCTATCTTAAGCTCACCCTGTATCTTTCCTGAGCCTGTCACGAAAGGAATATCCTGCAAATAAAAAGATAGCAGGTAAATAGAGAGGCTACCCACATTCTCCTCTGGATTAATAGACCCTGATAGGGTTAAAGCCTCCTCTGGAAGAAGGAGCCTTAGATTGACCAACCAATCTTTTTCTCTAATTCCTATTTCACCAAAGATAGCAGGCTTTTGTGAAAATGTGCCAAATTCCCATCCCTTTTCTGGAATATAAGAGATAAGATTAGAGATGTCACCAATCTTGTATCCTGAAAGGGATGTATTAGAAAGATGAACCTCTCCATTTAGACATTCTTTGGTGTAAGAACCAGAGAAGGAGAGATTAGAGCTTATCTCTTGACCAAGTATGGAAAAAGAAGATATGGTGCCGTCTAATTTTATCTCACCGCTATTTCCATCTATGATAAACTCTGAAAGGCTCACAGTTCCCAAATCCTTTCTAAACTGAAACCCTTTAGTAGAAAACCTTTTATCATCAAGATTAAATTCTAATTCTCCTGCACCTGCCTCTATAGCTTCAAATAGACTC
This sequence comes from bacterium, assembly GCA_030018505.1. Classification (GTDB taxonomy): domain Bacteria; phylum UBA9089; class UBA9088; order UBA9088; family JAGUXG01; genus JAGUXG01. Next base: position 2,169 of record JASEHO010000122.1, on the reverse strand, counting down.
ACAGAAGAAAGGCAAAGAGAGCCAGAAAGGGATGGATTGGCAAGGCTTCCTTTAATAGTTGTTGTGCCACTTAAGTTTCCTTGAATAGTCTGGGGAAGCAAGAAAAAGCTGATTATCCTGCGGAGATCCTCATCCTCAAATCTCATCTCTCCATCTATAGTCTTTTCTGCGAGGCTATAGTCTGCATCAAGAAAGATGTTCTCCCACCTTGCCTTTCTTAAGGTGAGCTTATCTTTTATCAGGGCAAAGTCTGCCCTAAATTTTGGGGATAAGCAAGAAAGCTGACCAAAGATAGTAGGATTAGCCAGATCCCCCACAATCCTTCCCTGAAAGTCTGCCGAGATCCCTGCCAGTCTCTCAGATATATGGGAAAGGTCAAAAAACATAGCCAAAATCTCTATATTTATTCCAGAGCTGTCTATGTTGCCTGAGCCGTGAAGGGCTGTCTTTTTATCAACTATTGCCTCTATCTTCTTAAAATTTATCCCTTTTTTTAGAGTGAATTCTGTCTTTAGCTTCTCAAAGGGAATATTTCCAAGTCTTCCAGAGCCAGATAAAACAAAAGAATTTTCAAAGAAGGAGAGCTTTCCCTCTGCGGTAAGATGAGAGCCCCTGACTGCCCTATCTTTAATCTGGACAAGAGAGTTGATATTCCTCTTGCTGTCTATCTCTCCCTTCAAATTTATAGAGTCATCAAGCAAAAGGCTAAAGTCTATTCCCTCCTTTTTTGGGGTAATCTCTCCCTTAACATTCTCGGCTATCATCTGTTTCTCATAGAAAAGGTTCTTTGCCTCTATAAGGATAGCCTCCTTCTTTCTCTCTGCAATTGCCTCAAAGGATGTTGTCCCTGAGACCGAAAGCCTGTATTCCTCCTTCTGTTTTGTAAAAACCACCCTTTCTCCTCTAATGAGCATCTCACCAGAAAAAACAGGATTCTCCTGGCTTCCTGAAACTGAGAGGGTACCTTGTCCAAACTCTCCTTTTAGCTCTGGGTAAAATATCCCTAAGTCTTGTTTGTCAAAAATTGCCTTTATATTCATTTCTGGGAATATCTCTCCGCAGATACTGACAGTTTGAATCCTACCCTTTTTTATCCTTAATCTGCCAGCTTGATATAGAAAGTCCAAAGTAAAAGGAAGACTTACCTTTTTGTAGCAGACCTTGCCATTTGTCTTGCCAGAGATAGAGTCTTTAGAGATATTGCCAGATGCCTTCTTTATGGCAAAGGCAATATCCCTTGATTTGAAAGATATATCTTTTCCAGATACCGGCCCACCTTTTTCTGCTATAAACTCTCCAGAAAGTGCCTGAACAGGTTCTATTGCCCCGTTTTTTACCTTTATCTTGGCTATCCAGTTGTTATCCTTATAATTGACAGATATATCAGCCTGGCCAGACTTTTCTTTTGTCAGATAGGGTATATCTTTTAGATTCGCCTTGCCAAGCGACAGCTTCCAATCGCTCCTTTTTCCAGAGAGACATAGCTTGCCGCTAAATGCCTCTCCCTTAAACTCAAACCTATCCTTCTGGACAAAGCCCTGAATATTCCTTGCCTCTCCAATACCCTCAAGGTTTATAACCCCATCTATGACGGTTATCTTATACTGCGGACTAAAAGATTTTTGTTTGGAATCAGCCTTCTTTTTAATGGAAAGGATGGGTTTGGTCAAGGTTACTTTTTTTGGAAAACCAGGCTTTAATTCCCAACGGACAGAGATATTTTCTGTAGAAAGGTCAATACCCTGTTTCTGCATCTTAAAACCATGTAGAGTAAGCTCATTTGGAAAGCGATATTTCATAGAGGAGAAGGAGATCTCCTCCTTTCCCTCTATCTCTTCATGAAGAACGGAAAGTATCTTTTTTTCCGTAAAATTTTTAGAAAAATCTTTTAGAGAGAAGGAGAAGACCAGGGCTGGAAAACAGAGGATTGCGACTATCCTTTGCATCTATCGAATAGCCAATAGAGAATTGGGAACAGAAAATATAATATTATCATTCTTTATTTTCTAAACTTTCTTACCCCAAGGTAGGAGAGTAGATAATTTAGTGAAAGGGTAATTATTTAGCCATGTAAAGCAACAACCAGGTAAAAAGGGAATTCAATGTAAAATTATCAATTAGCAATTAACATTTGAAGAAGAGGAGTAATTTTGAATTGATAGTTGTTAG
>JASEHO010000121.1 GCA_030018505.1 bacterium | reverse complement strand
CTCCTTTTCTTACACGGTGTAAGAGATGTTTTTAGCCGTCGGGACAAAAGTAGCCGCACTCTTTTGAATTCAGAAAGAACTGTTTTAGTGACAACACCAGGAAGACCATCTCCTACCTTCCTTCCATCAATCTCTGTTATAGGCATTATCTCATAAGATGTGTTGGTGAGAAAAACTTCATCTGCTGAATATAGCTCTTGTTTCTTGAAAACCTGCTCTTCTACTCTGGCTACCGAAAGTACAGTCTCCCTTGTTATTCCAGGAAGGATTCCTAATGATAATGGAGGTGTGATGAGCCTCTGGTCTTTGACGATGAATATATTGCTTGTCGCCGCTGAACCAACAAACCCATCGATTAGCATTATTGCTTCTCTGCCTTTTGCCTCAAGTCTTGCCAGGATAGCCTCTAAGTAATTGGTTGATTTAATACCTGTATTTGGCATTCTTCTCTCAGCAACAACCGCAGATATGCCTTTTTTATACATCTCCTCTGGCAGGCCAGAAAAATTCTTGGCGAAACAGGTGATATTTGGAGTGCCAGAAGGTTCAATCCCCCATCCTTCTCCCCTTGAAATGGTAAGCCTGATAAGAGCATTGGAAAGATTGTTTACTTTGAGGAGCTTCTGAAAGATACGAGAATAATCAATCGTTGGTAGCTGAAGGTAGATAGTCTCTGCTGACCTTCTTAATCTATATAGATGCTCTCTCTCCTTAAATACCCTTCCGCAGTAAGCCCTGAGTGTCTCAAAAACTCCGTCTCCATAGAGGAATGACCTGTCAAAGACAGAGACCTTTGCCAACCTTTCTTCAACAAACCTTCCATTAAGGTAAACCTTCAATTGTAGTAACTATTTACTCATCTAACAGTGAAGCAACAACTAAGTAAAAAGGGAATTCATTGCAAAATTATCAATTAACTTTTGAAGAAGGGGGAACAATTTTAAAATGCTAATTGCTAATTTTACATTGAACTTTACCCTTTACTTCATAATGGCTAAAGTGTTACCAATTATATAATAGCTATCTGTTATTTTTATTGGCTGACTTTTTGACCGCTCTTTTCTTCACTTAATATGCGGAACCTTTGAAACCAGACTCCAATATAGCTCAAAAGTCTCAATTACTTTGACAAACTTCTCAAAGTCCATAGGCTTGGTGATATAAGAGACTGCACCATTCAAAAAGCTCCTGACAATATCCTCCTCCCTATCTGATACAGTAAGCATTATCACAGGAATGATGTTATATGGAGGATTAGCTTTTAGCTTTGCTAAAACACCAAAACCATCCACCTTGGGCATATTGATATCTAAGAGAATTAGCCCTGGTGTAACTGGCTTTGTTTGAGCATACTTTCCTTCGTGAAAGATAAAGTCTAATGCCTCCTGCCCATCGCGAACGATATATAGATCATTCGTCAGCTTTACCTTCTTAAATGCCCTTTGAATAATAACAACATCATCCTCGCTGTCTTCAACCAAAAGGATGTTAATAGAATTACATTCATTTGTCTTCACTTTCCGCCTCCTTTCCTTTGATAAGTTTATTCTCTTTAAGAAAAATCTTGCAAGCAAAACTTTTTTAGTTGTTACAGCCAAATAGAAATGTTCTCTTTTATTAACCAAAAGATATTCTTTTTTGTAACCGCTATAGCTAAATAATGTAAACTGTAAAAGTTGGAATTAAGGTTGAGTTTCTTATCTAAAGAATATATACTGTTAAAAATTAGCATTTAGAGCACTATACACTCAATATGAGAAGGGTAAAGAAGGTAGAGAGGATAGATCAGGTTATAAAAAGGATATTAAAGGGTTGTGGGATAGAAGAAGAGGTAATGGGAGAAAGGTGTTTGAAGTTATGGCCTGAGGTTATGGGAAAAAGGGTTGCCGATAAAAATAAACCTCTTTATGTGAAAGATAGAATCCTTTTTATAAGATCAGAAAGCCCTGTCTGGGCAAAAGAACTCTCATTTTCCAAGAAGGATATTATAAAAAAGATAAATAGTAGATTAGATAAGAGATTTATAAAAGATATAAATAATGCTTAAGGTAAAGGCTCTTCTAATAAAAAATACCCTAAAAACCTTGTTAAAGGACCATTCTTTATTAAAGCTCATCTTTGTTGGTACGCTTTCGCTCCTCCTTCTTTTTACGGCATTCTTTATTACCTATAAATTCTTTTCTTTTGTGAGGGCATTCCCTTTTTCTAACCTTTTAATTCACCGCAGTCTCTCCCTCTTCTTTCTTGTTATCTTCTCTATGCTTATCTTTTCTGTAATTGTTACCTCTCTACCCCTTCTTTATAAATCAAGCGAGAGGTTATTTCTTATGGGCTTACCGATAAAAACCTCCTCCATATTTAAGATAAAGTTTGCAGAATCAGTGGCTCTGGCTTCCTGGGCAGCCATTCTCCTTTGCCTGCCTATTCTTATTGGTTGGCAGATTTCTATGGGTTGCTCTACCCTTGTCTATCCTGCTATCATACTCTCTTTGGGTTTTTTTGTCATAATCTGTGGGGGGGTTGGAACAGCCATCTGTCTTCTTTTATCCTCTATCTTCTCTTTAAGAAAGGGTCAGGCTCTTTTTATCGGGCTCTTTCTCCTGTCTCTTCCATTAATTATCTTCTGCACAAAGTTTGGGATATTTAAGGAGACCCCTACTGAGGCATTTGCCTTTTTCTCAAAGATAATAGACTCTATGGGATTTTCTACGCACCCGCTTCTTCCCTCTTTCTGGTTTGTTTGTTTGATTGATGGGATAAGAAAAGAAGAGTGGGGAGAGAGCCTATTTCTTCTTTCTCTAATGGCAACAACAGCCGCTACCTTCTGTATCTTTCTCTCTAAAATGGCAGATTCTTTGTATCTTCGGGGAATAGACCTTATGGAGGGTAGTGGCTCATCCTCTAAATATAAAGAGCCTATCTGGATACGAAAGATACTCTTCTTTCTTAAGCCTGGTTTCAGATCGTTTGTTGTCAAGGATATTCTTTTATTTATTAGAGATCCTCTCCAGTGGAGCCAATTTCTCATCTTCTTTGGCATTCTCTTTGTCTATTTTCTCAATCTTCCAAGGGCAGGATATGAGATAGACCTTCCATACTTTAAGTCTCTTGCCTTTTTCTTGAATATATCCGCTATTGCTCTTGTTGTCTCTACTCTGACTACGAGGTTTCTCTTCCCCTTAATCTCTCTTGAAGGAAAAAGGTTTTGGATCCTTAGTCTGGCTCCCATTACCAGAAAAGGGCTTCTTTTGGAAAAGTTCTTTCTCTCCGGGTCTCTTTTTTTACTCATCACAGAAGGGTTGATGATTCTCCTCAATCTTATCTTAAAGACTGAAGGGTTGGCATTCTTTTTTTCTTTAGTCATGATTGGGGTGATGACCCTTACGCTTACCTCTCTATCTGTTGGGCTTGGTGCGGTCTATCCTGTCTTTTCTAAGGAAGACCCATCCTCCATTGTCTCATCCCTTGGCGGGACGATAAATGCTATCATCTCCCTGCTCTATGTTATCGTTTCTGTGGCTTTGATAGCCATTCCTGTTCAACTACATATTGGGCATGGGTTTTCCCATCAGCGGCTGATATTATATCTCATAATCTCAATAAGCGTATTTATAATGATGAGCCTCCTTTGTTCTCTGGTGCCGATGATAAAAGGCATAAGATCTTTAGAGGAAGTTGAGGCTTAAAATGTTGGAGGGAAAGGGGACGCAACCTTTTTTCTTCATTATGGTCTGATGTTATATAATTATGCTATGCCACGGATAACAAGTATAATACTCCCCAAAAACTGGACAACACAATAAGCAGGATTGCGGATGTTAACCTGTCATAACCAAAAAGGAGGGGTCTTAAATGAACTCAAGCAGTTGCTTTTTGGTCAAAAGAACCAACTGTTTCAGCTATAAAAGATAGTTCCCTTTAATAAAGCAAGAAGGGAATATGGGAGTCTGGAGGAATGGATGTTGAAAGAAGGGACATTAGAACTACCTCTACATGAAGTAGAACAAGGTCAAATCCAAAAGATGTATGAGATAATGCGTCTTATGCTCCATCCCCCTATTGATGCCAGAAGTAATTTCGGATGTAGGGAAAGGATTAGAAGTAGTAAAAGAGGATGAGGAAGGTATAGAACCTCATACCGAGCAAACGACTTCACACCTGTCATCACCAAACAGTCTTTACAAGAGGTGACAATTAAGCGAACAAGCTATGGTGGTCGAGGAAAGAAAAGTATCCACCCAAAGGATGAGTTCTTGCAACTACCTGAAAAATCATTTTCCTATGAGCTCCAGAGACGGTTAGTTAAAGCAAGTGTTCAGTGTCCTTTTTAATGAAGCAAAAGAGAGGATAGAGGAAAATACAGGTGCAACAATCTCA
>JASEHO010000120.1 GCA_030018505.1 bacterium | reverse complement strand
TGCGGGAGATTGGAATTGAACCCAGCGGAAAACGCACTTATGAGCTGGCTGATGGAACAGAGTTAAAAATGGATGTTGCTGCTGTCCAGATAGAATTCATGGGCGAGATAGTTGGCACAACCATAATCTTTGGCAAGGATGATACAGAACCCATTTTAGGTGTAACAGCCCTTGAGTCTGTTGGGATTGAGGTTGATCCTCAGAACCAGCGGCTGAAACGGCTTCCTGCTGTTCGGTTGAAACGAATTGCTATGTGTGTGAAGGAGGAAGGGGTCAAATCTTGTAACACTTTAGCCACCTTAAAGTAAAGATTAACCAGAGGGCTCCGTGAACTCAAGTCTTAAGTGTTTTTACGGAAGTTAGGTAAACAGTTACCTTTTGCCTAACCAGTCGTTGCACTTGACCCAGCACTTTTTAGTGAGATTAAGGTTTAATAGTTTATACTCTACGAATTGTTAAATCGAGCCATGGGTAGTAAATCTGCTTAAAAGTGCTTAAGCAGGTGAGCTCAATCGTTAGATGTTACTAGAAAATTAAGAAGGTCGTGTATGGGAGTTTTTGTTGTTCCGATAAAAGTGAGGAATTGGCAGAACCAGTTTCTTGTAGAGGATCAGAGAGGAGAAGAAGTGGTATGTGATGCCTTGGTAGATTCAGGTGCAGTAGAACTGTCTCTGTCAGCAGAGTTAATCGAAAGGTTGAAATTGGTTGAAATTCGAAAGATTCGAGTATATACTGCTGATGGTGGTGAACATGAATATCGGGTAATGGGAGTAGCTGAGATAGAGGTACAAGGTCGAACATGTTGTGGGGAAGTGATTGAGTTGCCACGAGGGACACAGCCTTTGTTGGGTGCAGTGCCATTGGAAGAGATGGATTGGCATATTTCTCCTTTAGAAAAAAGACTTGTGCCAAATCCAAAGTCTCCCGAAAAACCACTTTTACCCTTGTGTTAAAGCATAAACATCTAACAAATCGCTGCAGCTGACAGCGGGGGCTGTGAAGGAAAGGGGACGCAACCCTTTTCTCGAATCTTTTGCCTAACCAACGCTTGTCCTGACCGGTTTTCCAAAGTTCTGTGCTCTATCAAAGTTTAGTGGTATTCCAAAGTTTGTGCTCCCTTCTGTTGGCGACAGTAGAGTTCTATCGTTAGCCGTCCTGTTTGAAGCCAACTTTGAACACGATAAAGATGAATTTTAATGAGCTTTAAGATAATTGGAGAAATCACCCAGATTGAAACAATCGTAGTAGAAAAATCTATAGATGATGTTGTTCGGCTACGCAAACTTTACGGTCAGGGACGGTGGCGTAAAATGAAGGGTGTTGCGTTAATTCAGTTGAGCAGTGGACGAATTCGTAAAACAGAGCTTCATTGGTATGAAGCTCATGGCATAGGCAAAAAGGAAATTAAGCGTAAACGTTACTTGGATTAGAACCATGAAAAGTAGAAATAACCACGAGACAAAGTTTGCTGTTTGTATTGACAACAGCGAATATCCGGCTTCGCTTGAGCTGCACAAAATTTACCAAGTCGTAACTGACGAAGATGCTGCTCAAAATGGGGATGTCCGTATTGTGGATGAAAGCGGTGAAGACTATCTTTATCCAGCAGGATGGTTTGTGGTCATTGATGTTCCTCGCAAGGTAGAAACTTCCGTGCTTCAAGTAGCTTAAAGCGGCTCCGAGATGGCTAACCAACGCTTGTCCTGACCGGTTTTCCAAAGTTCTGTACCCTATCAAAGTTTAGTAGTTTTTTGAAGATTTGTATGCTATACTGTTGATGGCAGTAGAGCTCAAGCGTTAGGCTACCCAAATTAGAGAAAAGATGAACCAATCTCCCTAATTTTATGAATAAATACAAGAATATTTTGGAGGTAAAGAAGATATGACTTTTCAAGAACGATTGACAAAGCATAAGAGTTGTCCCTTTTATGAAGAGGGTGCCTGTTGCCGGGCATGTTACATGGGGCCCTGCAGGATTACAGATAAGGCAAAAGAGGGTGTTTGTGGTGCCACAGATTCCACAATCTCTGCCAGAAACCTTGGCAGAATGGCTGCTGCTGGGGCATCATCATTATCTACAGCAGTCTCTATGCTGGGCGTTCAGCAAAAAGATTGGTTCTCCTCACAAAAGGAAAAGGGGCTGGACATAAGTAAAATTTTACCCCCAGAAAGGGTTGCTCTCCTCAATCGCCTCCATCTTACCCCACGAAATATCCATCGGGAGATAGTAGAATTACTCCATAGGGTCAGCATAGGTGTTGACCAGGAGGCAGAACATATCCTTTTGCAAACCATACGATGTAGCCTGGGTGGATTATTGGCAGGAGCCCTCCTGCCAAAAGATGAAAAGGCTGAATCTATGGAGATAGACACAAGCCTCCTTTCAGAGGAAAGACCAAATATTATTCTTTTTGGCAATGTCCAATTAAGTTCTGATAAGGTACAGGTAATCAAGGTTGACTCTATTTTGGCACTTGAGGTTTTGATTGCCTCAGGATTGGTAGATGTTATCTTGTCTGACCAGCTGGCTCCACATCTAGCAAAATATACTGCCGCATGCTTTCATACCCTCTGCATCCATTCCGAAGAAAAAGATGTTATAGAAAAGGCAATTAAGGCTCAAGAAAAGAGGGCTCAAACCCTTAACTTCAAAGGAAGAGTATCAAGACCCAAACTTTCTGGCCAGATACTTAAAAATAGCCTTCTTGATTCCAATATCAGAGGAATTGTCTGGGTTTCTGGTTGTCCAAACCCAACTTTAGAGGATAAAAGAAAGGAGATTATCGAAGAATTAGTGGCCAATGATGTATTGGTGCTTCTCACTGGTTGCTCTGTCAGGTCTATTTTAGAGACAGGGTTGCTTGATAGTCCAAGTGCTCAAACAGGCGAGTTTCTAAAAGGCTTCTCGGAAAAGACAAGTCTTCCTCCAGTGGTCTATCTTGGAGGGTGCCTCAAAGAAGGCGAGGTTATCAGGCTGTTTAATGAGATAGGAGGGGGTAAGGATTTGGCAGACTTGCCTATTGCTTTAATGCTTCCCAGTTGGCGGAGCGAAAGGAACATCTCCCTTATATTAGGAACTATTGCCTGTGGGATCTCCGTTCAGGTTGGCTCACACCTTCCTATTGTCCCGGAGATAAGGGGATTTTTAGATAGTGGTTGTAATGAGATGCTTCTTAGCCATCTTCTTTCAGGGGATGCGTCTATTTTAGAGTATATCAATCGCAAGAGGGAAAGGCTTGGTCTTGCTCCAGAATTGAGCTTGTATGAGCCAAAGAAGGTAGCAGAAGATTACCACGATAAAGTAGCTGTCGCAGGGTTTTCAGTCTATAGGGAATTGGGTGGAGGTTTATCTACTGAAGTCTATAAGAAGGCATTGGATATTGAACTTAAAAGTAGAGGGATAAATACAACGATAACAAAGGCGACCATCTCTTATTTGAATGAGGTGGTATTTGAGACAGAGGAGCTATTGGTTGAGGATGAGCTGATAGTCTGTGCAGGTATTGACAACAGTATCCAAAAGCTGGCAAAGACTGCTCTTCTTGGTGCAAAAAGGGAGAAAGCACTCTGGCTTGTCTTTGGTAAGGAGATGCTCAAGATAGGTTGTATTAATTTGACAAAAAAGTCATCAGGAGGTGTTTGAAGATGGGTGAAGTAAGGTGTAAGGTAAGATTAGAAAACTTTGTGGACCGTTATATGTTTGAGGAGGGAAAACTGCCTGAAAAAAAGATAAGAAAGGAAGTTGCGATTGCTTTAGTAGATACAGGGGCTACTTTGCTTGTCTTGCCGCAGGATCTGGTAGAGAAGCTTGGCTTGCGAAAATTAAAGAGAGTGATTGTTACTTATGCAGATGAAAGGAATGAAGAAAGGGATGTGGCTGGTGTGGTAACCCTTACGATTGATGACAGGTCTGCTAATCTGGATTGTGTAGTTGGTCCCCCTTTGTGTGAGCCGCTTATAGGGCAAATAGCCTTAGAAGAGATGGATCTTGTCGTTGATTGCAAGGATCAGAGGTTAAAACCCAGACCAGAATCACCAAGGCTTCCCTTGTTGAAATGTAAGTAGGAGGAGGAATAAAAATGCCTATTGTATTAGAAAAAATTAAAAGACAGGTGCAAATGTTTCCTCCTGAGAGTCAGTTGAGATTAGTGGAGGAAATTATTCATCAGTTGAAATATACAGTTAATAAGAAAGCGTTAGAGCTAACTAATCTCTATGGACTTGGAAAAGGATTATGGAAAGGAGAAGATGCTCAGGAGTATGTTAATTATTTAAGAGCTGAAGATTTTGATGTTAAGTGATTATGATTAATTCTATTAGAGTTAGAGGAGGAGGAATTATGTTTGAAGAAAAAACTGTTTGTCCAGCAACGCAATTGATGCTGCAAAAGGCAAAGGATGAAAATATCAA